>JAUUYO010000156.1 GCA_030590405.1 Kangiellaceae bacterium | reverse complement strand
CCATACAGCTTATGAAAAGAAGAGGAGAAATGAGCGGCACTCACAAATCCTGTCGCTTGTGCGACCTCGATAATTTTCATTGAGGATTGATAAAGCAGTTGTTTTGCTGTCTTAAGACGCATATTCCGATAAAAAACCATGGTTTTTACGCCCAACCTATCGCGAAAGAGCCGGTGCAGTTGGCGTCGTCCAACATTGGATATTTGTGCAAGTTGTTCCAAGTTTAAAGGATCTGAAATATGATTTTTCATCGCATCGATAGCGAGCAGCATAGGTGGTGTGGCATTTGGGTAACGCACCGCTAAACTGGATTTTTGCGGACTACGTGCTGAGCGAACTTCAGTATGGATAAACCAATCACTCACTTTTTGAGCAAATTTTGCGCCATGATGCTGAGTTAAAACACTGTTCATCATATCGAGTGGAGAAATACCACCTGCGCAGGTGTATCGGTCTCTATCAATGACAAATAAAGAAGGTTCAATCAATAACTCAGGCATTATTTCACTGAGCATTTGTTCATGTTCCCAATGAACTGTGAAACGACGATTGTACATAACGCCAGCTTTCGCGAGTATCGCTGGCCCACCAGATACGCCACCTAACACGACTCCTTGTTGAGCCAACCGACGCAGTAGAAGAAATATTTTTCTGTCATTAAAAGCAACTGAACCCAATCCCGCGACGACAAATAGAATTTCCAGTCCATCAATATCTTCGATTTTTGCAGTGTCATGAATTATAGCGCCACTGGAACTTCTCGCCGAAATTCCTTTTACGGAAATATAATCGATTTTATATAAAGGTTCCTTGGCAAGGAGATTTGCTGCACGAAGAGGCTCCACAACAGCAGAAAATGACATCAACGCAAAATCATCGATGAGCAAAAAAGCGACCTTCATAGGAAAGTTTTTCTTAAATACATGTCTTTATTAGAACATATAAAGTCTCATATAAGAAAGAACTGATGTCATATTTTCTGCGATCATGGTGTCAGGTGGTTATCTAATTGGCATAGGTTTATGCGATATTCAGCTTTAAAAGTTATTAAAGAGTCTTTAACGGGACACAAGGGCTGGAAGCCTGTGTGGCGCAGTCCTGAGCCAAAAAAACACTATGACATTATAATCGTAGGGGGTGGCGGACATGGTCTCGCGACCGCACATTATCTATCCAGTCAGTACGGTATTCATAATATTGCAGTGTTGGAAAAAGGCTGGATAGGCGGTGGCAACGTTGGCCGTAATACAACAATCATTCGATCTAACTATCAGTTGCCTGAAAACCAGCCCTTTTACGAATATTCCATGCAATTATGGGAAGAGCAGGAAAAAGACCTCAATTACAATACGATGGTTTCCCAGCGCGGCATACTCAACCTGTTTCACAGTGATCCGCAACGTGACGCTTATGTTCGGCGTGGAAATGCCATGTTAATGTCTGGAGCAGATGCCCAGCTTCTTGATCAAAATGGCGTACGCGAACTTTACCCATTTCTTGATTTCAAAAATGCCCGATTTCCCATTAAAGGTGGATTACTGCAACCACGAGCCGGTACTGTGAGACATGATGCGGTTGCGTGGGGGTATGCGAGAGGGGCTGATAGTCGCGGAGTGGATATTATTCAAAATTGTGAAGTCACCGGTTTTCAGATTAAAGACGGTGTTTGCACTGGAGTTAAAACGACTAAAGGTGAAATCAAGGCAAACAAAGTGGCTGTTTGTGTGGCTGGCTCCTCAAGCAAAGTGATGTCCATGGCGGGAATGAATTTGCCAATCGAAAGTCATGTATTACAAGCATTTGTTAGCGAAGGGTTAAAACCGTTTATTCCCGGAGTTTTAACCTTTGGCGCAGGCCATTTTTATGTTTCTCAATCTGACAAAGGCGGTTTGGTCTTTGGTGGCGATCTGGACGGATATAACACTTACGCGCAGCGAGGTAATTTACCAGTAGTTGAAGATGTGTGTGAAGGAGGGATGGCGATAATGCCAGCAATAGGTCGCGCAAAACTACTCAGAAAATGGGGCGGGGTCATGGATATGTCAATGGATGGTTCACCATTTATTGATAGAACATCGACCAAAGGATTATATTTTAATGGTGGCTGGTGTTACGGCGGCTTTAAAGCCACACCAGCTAGTGGAATGTGTTATGCCCATTTGCTGGCAACCGATGAAGCCCATCCAAAAGCCAAAGATTTCAAGCTCAATCGTTTCCTAAGTGGAAAAATGATTGATGAAAAAGGAATGGGGGCGCAGCCTAATCTACATTAGGTTGGCAATACCAGGTTAGCAACCAGCTCGCAGTTAATACAAAAGAGATATCAAACGATGATTATAAACCACCCTCTCCTCGGCCCTCGCGACTCTTCAGAGTTTGTTTACTTAGGTGATGCCAGTTTGATGAATAGACCTCAATGGAAAGGTGAAGAAGCAGATCTGGTTAAAACTGAAGAGACAATAAAGCAATATCACGATTATTTATATCTTAGAAATAATCCAGCCGGTGAACATCAAGAATTATGGTATCACGAGCAAGGGGATCGCTCATGGTTAGTGGTAACACGCAATACAACCACTCATAACATCAGTCAGGTCCAGATGGCTAAAGATGTCGCGCTTAAAACATTGCGTGAAAAATAGCGAGTGCCGAATACAATGAATCAAAATTTTCGTATCAGTAGCGCTAATAATAGTCCGCTGATCAACCGTGACAAAACGATGAGTTTTCACTTTAATGGCCAAATATTTAAAGGTCATCCTGGTGATACATTGGCCTCGGCATTGCTGGCTAATGGGCAAAAACTGGTGGCTCGTTCGTTCAAGTATCATCGACCTCGCGGAATTTTTTCTGCGGGTTCAGAAGAGCCTAATGCACTTATGTGTTTAAGAAAAGGCGCTTATCAGGAACCTAACGTGCGCGCTACAGTGGCTGAACTGTTTGATGGTTTGGAGGCCTTTAGTCAAAACCATCTGGGATCGCTAAAACACGATTTAATGGCCGTAAACGATCTCTTTAGCAATTTTTTGACGGCTGGTTTTTACTATAAAACCTTTATGTGGCCAAAAGCGTTTTGGGAAAAATTTTATGAACCCATTATTCGTTCTTCCGCCGGTTTAGGCGAGTTGTCAGGCGATGAAGATCCAGACCAATACGATAAAGGTTTTTTACATTGTGATGTGCTAATAATCGGCGCTGGACCCGCTGGACTGGCCGCAGCCTTAGCTTCCGCTCAAGCGGGCAGTCGGGTGATATTAGCCGATGAAGATTTTGAAATGGGAGGACGTATAAATAGCGAAACCTTTCATATTGCTAAAATGCATGGCAGCGACTGGGTTAAATCAACTCTGGCGCAATTATCATCGATGCAAAATGTGCGTTTACTTAAGCGTACTACAGTTTTAGGTGCTTATGATCATGGCATTTATAGTGCACTTGAACGAAAAACCGATCATCTCACTTCCAGTGGTAATAAACCCAGGCAAATTTTATGGCGAATTTATTCAAAACGAGCCATTTTAAGTGCCGGGGCGACTGAAAGACCCATAGCATTTGCCAATAACGATAGACCAGGTATTATGCTGGCTGGAGCAGTCAGGAGTTATGCAAATCGTTGGGATGTTGCCGCCGGGCAAAATGTCAGCATTTTCACCAATAATGATGATGGATGGCGAACCGCAAGCGATCTTGTGGCAAAAGGGGTTCAGGTTAAAACGGTTGTCGATACCCGAGAGATCAAACCGATTGCAGATATTCCCGGAGCGGCTATCGAAATGGGCGCTCAGGTGGTTGATACGCAAGGCCGTCATGCCCTTAAATCAATACAATTATCCAATGGTAAACAAATTAGAACCGATTGCCTCGCAGTTTCCGGAGGCTGGAACCCTAATGTGCAGTTAAGCTGCCATCACCGAGGCCGACCTGTCTGGCAAGAGGAATTGTTAGCATTTGTTGCTGGTGGCGAGTTACCTCCCGGCATGATAGTGGCTGGCGCGGCGAACGGAAAGCTTGACCTTTCATCAGCATTATCCAGCGGTCATAACGCCGCAAGATCAATTTCAGATGAACTGGGACACAAGGGAAAAATTGAAGCTTGCGCTATCGCTGAAGGAGAATCCACTAACAATTCGGCTTTCTGGTTTGTTAAAGACAAAGGGAAGACTAAGCGCAGTTGGTTAGATTTCCAAAATGATGTTACCACTAAAGATGTCAGACTCGCTCAACAGGAAGGCTTTGTCTCAGTTGAGCATGTTAAACGATATACCACATTAGGCATGGCGACGGATCAAGGTAAAACCTGTAATGTTTCTGCCATGGCAGTGATGGCGGAAAATCTTGGAAAAACAATCCCGGAAATTGGCACGACTATTTTTCGGCCGCCATATACCCCCGTTTCAATTGCCGCTTATGCGGGTCGATCCAGAGGTAAGTCATTTCGCCCGGCTCGCCTTACACCCAGTCATCAATGGGCAAAAAAAGCCGGTGCTGAATTTGTGGAAACTGGCACCTGGCTGCGCGCTCAATGGTTTACCAAAGAGGGTGAAAATCATTGGCAAGAGTCCGTCAACCGCGAAGTCACTCAAACTCGAAACTCCGTTGGTATTTGTGACGTGAGTACCTTAGGAAAAATTGATATTCAAGGCAAAGATGCAGGCGAGTTTTTAAACCGCATTTACTGTAATACTCTTGCGACGCTAAAAGTTAACATGGTTCGATACGGCTTAATGTTAAGAGAAGATGGTATCGCGATGGACGATGGAACAACTGCCAGGCTCAGCGATAATCATTATTTAATGACAACCACAACAGCCAATGCCGTGAGCGTATTTAGACATCTTGAATTTTGTCGCCAATGTTTGTGGCCAGATTTAGACGTTCATTTTATTTCCGCTACCGAGCAGTTTGCACAATATGCAGTGGCGGGCCCCAACTCTCGAAAACTTCTACAAAAAATAGTCGATCCAGAGTTTGATATTAGCAACGAGGCTTTTCCATTTATGGGATGTAGAAATATAACCGTTGCCGGAGGTACCCCTGCCCGCTTATTTCGGATTTCATTTTCAGGCGAACTTGCTTACGAAATTGCAGTCGCTACCCGTTATGGTAACAGCTTGATGGAAGCGCTAATTGAGGCTGGTGAAGAGTTTGATGTGACTAGTTATGGAACCGAAGCGTTAGGTGTTATGCGGATCGAAAAAGGTCACGCTGCTGGCAATGAATTAACTGGCCAAACAACGGCTCTTAATCTTGGAATGGGGCGTATGGTGTCGAAGAAAAAAGACAGCATTGGCAATATGTTATCTGAGCGAACTGCAATGAATACTGATGATTCAATTCGACTGGTGGGTTTTATACCCGTTGACCGGACTAAAGTACTCAACGCAGGCTCACATTTTGTATCAAAAGGTCGTTCTGTAGAAACTAAAAATGATGAAGGCTGGATGAGTTCGGTGACCTTTTCACCCTCTCTCAATCATTCCGTCGGCATAGGATTTATAAAAAATGGGCATAACCGAATGGGGGAAATTGTTTTAGCCTGCAATCCATTACAAGGTAACCTGCTTGAAGTTGAAATTGTATCATCCCATTTTATTGACCCAAAAGGAGAGCGTCTCCGTGCCTGATATGAGTAACGCAAGTTTCAAACTAACGGCGGAACCAGCGCTTCAAAATTTTACCCTTGACTATAAAGGGGTTAGCGTTCGAGAAGTCACTCATCGCGCATTAGTCTCGTTGGCTATCCCAAACGATGCTCGTGAGTCGGTTGAGCAAGCATTTTTGTCCGCTTTTAAAGCCAATATTCCAGCGGTAGGTCAATCAAAGTATTCAGAGGTTGATAATACTCAAATCCTTGCAATGCAAACCGAGCAGTATTTTATTTTGTTTGATTACAAAGACGATCAAGCCGTTGAATATTTGAAAACAAAAATTAATGATGTTTCATATTTATGTGACCAATCAGATAGTTGGGTCATGCTAAACGTCAGTGGAGAATTATCTCGCACAGCACTTGAGCGAATTTGCCCTATCGATTTACATCCAGAATCGTTTCCTGAAGGCTCGGTTAGTCGAACCGCAATGGAGCATTTAGCGGTGATTATTTTTCATCAACAAGAAAATAATTTTTTACTGATGTCACCGAGATCATCAGCAAGATCATTTTTACACGCAATTACTCAATCAATAGAAAATATTTCCTAACGGAGAACAGAACATGGCATTTCCAACTCATTCAAAATACGTCATTGTAGGTGCAGGCATTCATGGCCTGAGTACTGCTTATCATCTTGCGTTAGAATTAAAAGCGAAAGGAAAAGGATCGGGAAGTGATATATTGATCCTCGACAAATCCGGAATTTCCGCAGGTGCAACCGGGATCGCCTGTGGCGTGATCCGTAATAATTATTTTCAACCGGCCATGCGAGAGCTAATGGCGCATAGTGTTAAGGTTTGGGAGAGCGACCCGCAAAGTTACAGCTATCACCCTGTCGGATATATGCAGATCAGTTGTGAAAGTATGCATCAAGATGTTGCATCAATTCACAAGCAACAGCAAGCTATCGATTATCAATCAACCTTTATCGAAGGTGAAAAAGATTGTACAAATTATATGCAAAATATATTTAGTGACTGGCAAGCTCAGGGGATAACCTCGGTGCTTCACGAAATGCCTGGTGGATACGCTAATAACACCAAAGCCATGTATGGTCTGGCGGATAAAGTTGAGGCTGAAGGTGTGCGAATAATGAGTGGCGTGACCGTAACCGGTTTTAAACAGGATAATCAGGGGACGATCTTATCGGTAGAAACCGATCGGGGCGAGATTGCAACCGATTATGTGGTGATTGGCGCTGGACCCTGGGTTAAACAGTTTTGGGATATGTTAGAAATGCCTAAGACTATCAGTATTAAAAACCCCGATACCGGTAAGGTGAGTCATAATGTTCCTATGTGGGTTTACTGGTCTTTGCAGGAAGGTACCCTGGGCGTTGATCCAAAATTACAGGTGGCCAATGATGGTACAATGCCGCCAGTTATTCACGTCGATAGCAATGCTCCCTTATATTCTGATTTTGATGGCTCTTTGATCACCGATGAAATGTGGGGGATTTATTATAAACCCGATTTCCATTTTGGCGGGATACAAGGGGGAGCAGCACCATTCATCGTCGATAAAGATGCAGATTCCGTTGCCGTTGACCCTTATGGCTCTGAATCACCAGAGTTTATTGTAGGTACCGACTTTTCACATATGTGGGTCTCAGCATTAGCGCATTGTCAAAAGCGCTTTTCCGGTCAAATGGAATTTTACAAAGCTGAACCTTCAGGTGGAATTGGCGCTTTTACTCCAGATAGTTTCCCGGTATTTGATAAGGTCAGAGATAATTGCTATTTGATAGCAGATTCAAACCATGGGTATAAAATGTTAGGTGTAGGCAAGTTAGTTGCTGAAGACATTTGTGGTGACACTTCAATATTGTTAGAACCCTTCCGATTCTCACGCTACGCTGAAGGTAAATTACACCCGGTGTCTAACAGCCCGTTTCCCTGGAGTTAATTCGAAATAACTATTAAAAATCCCGAGCAGCTTATCTGAGCGAGATTTTTATGATTTGCTCTTAATGAACTTTCCCTAAGTGATTTCAAATATGAACAAAAGAGTAGCGTCCTAATACTGTTCTTATCGAAGGTTTTTTTTCATTTTGTTTCTGAAAAACTGGCCAGTTCAGGACTGCTAAAACTGGAAGATTATAAACATATTGAAAAATATGGCATCTCTCAGAAACCTGGCAAGGTTATATTGAAAAAGTCCTGTTTGTGCAGGACTGAGAAAAATCGCGTTGTATGGGATTTATCAAGCATTGTTCGCGACGGGGGGTAAGACAAAATCTTACAATTTGCTGAGCTGACAGGTTCAGCAATCATTCAAGTTGTGTGCGTTTTTATGCTAAAGTGACTGGCTATTTTGTTCATTTATAAAAATTCCTATCGCTAAATAAAGCTCTGGAGCCACAATGCGTCAAACAGCCAATCTATTATTAATCACTGCCCTTTCAGCTGCGATCGCCAGTTGTAATCAACAAGAAAATAATCAAACCGAGACAGCTGTTTCGCAAAATCAACAGCAAGTGGTTGAAAAATCGGTCAGCGAATCAGAAAAAGCTAACGCATTGTTTGAAACCATCTTTATGGACGGGGT
>JAUUYO010000095.1 GCA_030590405.1 Kangiellaceae bacterium | reverse complement strand
CGATCTAAAGTCCCGGTTTAACTCGATGGAAGTGTATAAATTAGACGCTTTAACCGATCAACAGCGAATAGGATTTGTGATTTCAAATGCCCAGCATCGCGGTTTGGAAATTTCAACAGATGTTGCTCAATTCATCTTGGCCAGGGCCTCTCGCGGTGTGAATGAATTGATCTCAATTATTGATTTATTGGATACTCAATCAATCGCGCAACAGCGAAAAGTGACAATACCTTTTGTGAAAAAAGTGCTAAAGCTTTAAATGACAACGTAAGTTGATAGAGCAAGGAAAGACGCGTCCCCCACTCGGTTGTGACAAAGTTATCGGCTCCACAAATAATGGAGCAGATCGCAATTGTAATAATATTGATCAATGGATGACGTTGCGCACATGGCATACGAGGATCTTTGAATTCTTTAAAAATTTCAGACAAAGTCGTTGTGGCCATTTTTAACTCCCAAAAGTTAGAATAGATCACGCGAGCCGGCCTGAGTCAAATGTTTTCTGGGTTGTATCAAAAAGCTTGACTAGGTCATTGGGTGATGGTCTTGTTTGGTTGTAAACCATTATACAGCCAAGGCTTCTTTGATTTTAGGTTTTTCTATAATGAGATTGGGGGATTATTTTTCTAAATTGTTTTGGAATAATAGTTTTGGAATAATTAAATTTATCACTATAATCCCAGCTCAATCAGTTCAGTTGCTCAGAGCGTAACAACCCGGTAAATCCTATGCAGTATAAATTTGGCGGAAGCCAAAGGCTTTATTCACAAACAGGTGTCGAAAAACTTAATCAATCTTGCGTTACCATCGTTGGTATTGGCGGAGTCGGTAGTTGGGTGGCTGAAGCTCTGGCAAGGACGGCTATAGGCAAAATTATCTTGATTGATATGGATGATCTTTGCGTGACGAATACAAATCGGCAAATACACGCAACAGATGACAATATTGGGCGATTGAAAGTCGAAGTGATGGCCGAACGGATCAAGCTTATTAATCCAGACTGCCAGGTGGTTCCTGTAGTGGACTTTATTAATAAAGACAATCTGACTGAATACATCGACAATAATACCGATTATGTGGTCGATGCCATTGATAATGCGCGAACAAAAGCCACTATGATAGCTTATTGCAAACGACAAAAGGTAAAAATCATTTCAATGGGGGGGGCTGGAGGACAAAAAGATCCACTGAAAATTACCGTCGGAGACTTAAGCCGCTCATGGCAAGATCCCCTTTCAGCTAAAGTGAGAAACGAGTTACGCAGAAATCATAATTTCAGTAAAAATCCTAAACGGCGTTTCGGGGTCGAATGCATTTATTCAACAGAACAACTTGTTTACCCAAAAGCCGATGGTAGCGTCAGTTATGAAAAACAAACCCGAGAGGGGAGTGCTCGATTAGATTGCGCACAAGGATTGGGGGCCGGGGTCACTGTCACCGCCACTTTTGGGATGATCGCAGCAGCGAGGATCATTAATAAATTGGCGGAGTCTTGAACTATGAAAGCTCAACAGGCTCCAGAGACTGTTTAAAATCCAGTCACCTTGAGGGAATATCTCCGATTAAATTAGTGTGGCGAATATATAGGATCAATTCGTTTTCGGCATCGTGCTGGGACTCATAAGGCCCCAACTCCTTATTTTCTCTAGTCATAAACCACCAGCCTTCACCAGTGTGGTAATACCGTTTTGACCTGAACCAGGGGCGCGCTGCTTCTCCTGAGCGAGTTCGCATAATGTTCTCCTTTGCTGAACATCAATTAGAGTTGCAAATAAATTATAGGTTAAAAATAAGGCGTGAGGATAATAAATTGTGATTTTCGTCCAGGTTATCTAAACAATTTGGTTTTTATACACCTATATATGTGATTATTTATACAAACAACAGCATTCCTTTGCTACTATATCCACAGAGATGAACTTAATCTTAAGTTTTTGATTATAAAGAATAATAACTATTCAGTTTACAAAGCAATTTAGTAACTCAAGGAATAGTTGCCAATAAATAACCTTATAAGAACAGCGGAATAAACCTCAGTGAGTGCAATAGAAATACCGGGTTATAAAATAGTTAGAACCTTAGGGGTCGGTGGGCAGGCAACTGTATATTTGGCGATCCAGCAAGGTTTTGATCGAGAAGTAGCGCTGAAAGTTATGTCTCCTGCATTGGCTGCCGATCCAAGCTTTGGTGAACGATTTATCCGAGAAGCAAAAATTGTTGCTAAGTTGTCTCACGCCAGAATTGTGACTGTTTATGATGTTGGTGAAAGCGGTAGTTTTTATTATCTGGCGATGGAATACATGCGTGGTCAGGAGTTAAAAACAAGGATAGCTAAAGGGCTTAAGGCAAAAGAAGCCCTGATCATTATTGCCAAACTGGCTCAAGCATTGCATTTTGCCCATAAAAAGGGTTATGTTCACCGAGATGTTAAATCCGAGAATATTTTATTCGATGATAACGAGCAGCCGGTGCTCACGGATTTTGGCATCGCCAAGGCATCTAACTCATCCACTCAAATGACCCAGACTGGTAAGTTAATTGGTACACCCGAGTATATGAGTCCAGAGCAATGTCGTGGTCGCAAACTCGATGGTCGGTCTGACCTTTATAGTTTAGGGATTATTTTGTATGAAATGATGACTCGAAAAGTCCCTTTTACCGGTGAGGATTCAGTCTCCGTTTGTATCCAACATGTGACTAAACCTGTGCCGCAATTACCTGCCAGGCTCAATCATTTTCAATGGTTAATTGATGGCTTATTAGATAAAAAACCACAAGGTCGTTTTCAAACAGGACAAGAGCTTGCGATTGCAATCAAGGAGTATCTTAGCAATGGGCAAGAGTCAAAAATAGTAAAAAAGGCCGCAGTTAAACCAGTTACGTCTAAAGTGAACAATCAGGTTGGTCGAAGAGAGGATTTTAGCGATGAGTCTTTTGAACTAAATGACAATTTTCAGGTAGACCAACGCATTAATGTGTTACCCGAGACTAAAAGTCGAGTGCCATTGATTACTACAGTGTTTGTTTTGCTCATCGCAATTGGTGGTGGCTATGCCATGAGAGCCAGTTGGTTACCAAAGGTTAAAGTGTTGCTAGGGCTAGAATCGACGCAACCAAAAACGACACAAACAGATAATCAGACCGGCCTGAATAAAAAAGCTAACGCAAGCCAACTAACAACCAACCGGAAAAATGGTAAAACTCAGACTGATACCAATAACAAAAATAATGGCCAATCCTCGGATGCAGTAGTTCAAAAAAAACTTGCAGAGGATGAGCGAGTTGGACAACTGATTCAGCAGGCTGACACCCTGGCGCAGTACTCGCCACATGAGTTAACTGATATTCAACAAGCGTTGGATGTTTTGACGACCGCCAAATCGCTCGCTCCCGGCAATGAAAATATTACACGAATAAAAAACAATGTCATTGTCATAGCTTTGGAGGAGGCGAAATCCTCGGCCAAAAACGAGCAGTTTGATATTGCCTACAATTGGTTGCAATTGGTGGAGTCTGCCGACCGTGATAATCGCCAGTTAGATTCGACCAAACGGATTGTTGCCGATTATAAGAGGACTTACGACAGTTTGGTGTCACAACGACAACAAACGACAAAACAATTGAATGACTTCATTCAATCAGCTGAGCTAGCTCTCTCTGAAAATCGCCTCGGCAATCCGGAAAGTCATAACGCGATCTATTATTTTGAATCAGCACTAGAATTAGATCCAAATAATATTCAGGCAAAGCGGGGGCTAAATATTATTACTGAAAAATATCTGGCACTTATCGACAAGGCGGTGAAAGAAAATAAATTCCAAAAAGCAAGAAGCTACCTGGCCAAAGCAAAAACCATCTCATTTGCTGAACGAGATTTTTTAGAAATCGAAGGCCAAGTGAGTGCTGCAAAAAGACTTTTCAGCAAAAGGTTAAAAGAAAAACAGCGTCAGCAAGCCATTGTCGCAGAAAAAAAACAAATAGAGCAAAAACGTCAGGATAAATTAGCCGATCCTTTAGTTCAAATGCGGCTACAAAGCATTCTGGATACGGCTAAAAATTTGTTGGGGCAAGGGAGTTTAGTGGAACCTGTGGGTAACAATGCATTAGATAAATACAAAGCCGCTTTGGAAATTGATGATAAAGAACCACTCGCTATCGAAGCAATTAAATGCATCGAAAAAACGATTGTTGACAATATTGATGTCGCACTTTCTAATCACTTAGAATCGCCCGCCAGACAGTGGCTTGCCAAACTACAAATTTTTGACCCTGAACATTCTCAAATCGAAAACTATTTGATCAAAATTGAGGAGCTAGTAGTCGCCGAGCAAATGAATCTGCAAGAGTCTGTTTCTCAGGAGACTATTTTACCAGAGACTATTTTGCAGGAGACTATTTCGCAAGACCCAGAACAATCACAAGAACAAGAACAAGAAACAACTGAAAATAATACGACACTCGAAGAATCTGGCCAAGCCGAAGCAACAAAGCTTGATCAACCAGCCGTTGATTCATCAGACGGCTCGTCGCAAGCGACAGAAAAACGGCTTTCTGATGAACAACTCCAAAATGAACAAAAGAATGACGAGCAAAAGAATGAAGAAGAAGGGAATGATGAAAAACAGCAGCCACAGTTATAAGGCTTTTTATTTTAATCATGCTAATCAAATTAAAGTGAGTAATAAAATGAATCGAATAGTTATTAACTTGGTCGCTATGATATTTATTAGCGGTATTTTGGCCTGTGGAGGTTCAAAAAAAGCGCTAATCGCTCCATCAGATATTAGTCAGGCAAAAGATAACGGTACCCTTGAATCTTTGTATGACCGTGCTGGTCAATTAATCTTGGATAGCCGAGGCTCCAATAAAAAAGAATTCATTCAAATCCAATCACAGATTGCCGCATTACTGGTTCAAGATCGTGTTTCGCAAGTTAGTGATACTTTAGCGAATAAAAAAACTCAATACGGGTTAGTTGATCGAGTGACCTTAGTCAGTCTAAAAGATAATATCGCTAACATGAATCAATGGGATGCCAAACGCTATGTATTATTAATGCCCAAAGTTCAACAAGCTATCGACCAAACTAATTTCGAAATCAGTGATGCAGTGAGTAAAACTGACGACAACAGCGTTGATATTGTTGAAAAAATGAGATGGATGAAAAAATCTGCTATTTTGTCTGGCAAAGGTCAAATTGAAAGTGAGCAATATCAAAAGAAATTGGCAGAAAGCATCCTGCGGTTATCAACTACAGGTAGAGACGCTTATAAAAAACGAATGTACAATATCGCCCTGGAATCGGCACAAAAAGGCATAGTGCTTGATCCCGGTAATATTCAATTTGAATCTCTATTATCGCAAAGCGAAGCTGCTCTTTTTGAACAAAATTTTAGAAGTGCAATGGAAAATGCAAAACCTGAACTCGCTTATCAAGCATTTATTGAAGTAGCAGATAAGCCAATCATGTTGCAGATACGTAAAAAAATGGAAAGAACCATTTCATTTTTGGCTAACTATTTTGCCAGCAATGCACAGAAATCTTATAACAATAATGATCTCTACACGGCTTATACTGAATTTCAAAGAGGCCGAGATATTCAACAAAAATTGGCACTTAACTCACGGGGCTTTATTCAGGAAAAGAAATTTCTGGATTTAGTTATGCAAAAAGCTTCAGCTTTGCAAAATGCCAATGGGCAAAAATTTGCATTGTTGAGTGTGATTAAAGAGTTTGACCCGGCTTATCCCACACTTGAGGAAAGCATGGCTAAACTCGTTGAAGACATTTCTAACCGCGCTACCACCAAATTAGCGATGTCAGAATTTAAGGAAGTTTTATCATCTAATTCGGTGGTTGCTTCTGTCGGAAGAAGGGTCGCCAGTAAACTGGAAAAAATTCTGTTTGAAAAGCTTGCTAATGAGTTGCAAATAGTGACCGATATTTCCAGCGTTCAAGATAGCAAGTTTTCGGGTGTAGCACTCAGTATAGATGGTGAAGTCTTGCAGGCTGCGATCGAAACCACTAAAAATCAAGGTCAGCGAAGCGTCAATGTGTTAACCGGAATTAATCAGCTTGAAACTGCCGAATACAGCAAATGGAAAAAACGTAAAAGAGGCGAGCCACCGACTCAATATGTAGAAGAAAAAATAATGGAGGACGTGACCATTCGTGTGGAGCATATACGCAAGTTAGCCGTTGTCGAAGTAGCCTATCGTATCGTTGAACCATCAACCCAAAAAGTTTTGTTGACCGACAACATCACCAAAGAAGTAAACCATCAGGGTGAATCAACCAACGAATTTCAAAAAGGATTATTTCACCAGGCTTATGTGGCAACGGATTTACCTTCAGATATCAAGATTATGGATAATCTGTCGGCCGAATTATCAAAGGAGTTAGGTACGGTATTATCTAATTATTTAGCCAGCCCCGAGAAAGTTTTTCAACAAAAATATGAACAGGCATTAGAACAAGGTAATCATCCGATGGCAGTTGAAATGTTGTCCAATGCGGTAGTTATTTCGGATAAAAAAGGTCGTTCTAATCCCGATTGGTTAGCCACTTTAAAACAACAAGTACTAAAAGCAAAATAGATCTTATTCAAGAGATGTTCAACTAAAAATAGCTATGTATCCAATGGCTAGGCATCTCTTGGCATCATTTTTTTGATAGAACGAATTAATGTTATCGGTTGGGCCGCTATTGGTGCTGTCGCTCGGCTTTGCAATTCCTTAATAGCCCATTCAATGTGTTCAATCACCATCGTGTTTGCTTGTGATTTTTTTTCTTCCAGTGCCTTTAAGATTATTGTAGAGGATTCACCATTACCGAGTGCGACTGCAATATTTCTCAACCAGTTTTGATAGCCGATCCGGCGGATCGGGCTGCCTTCAAGTTTTGTGTAAAACTCCTGCTCACTCCATAACCACAATGAAAGTAAAGAAGCACTATCGAGTCCGTTTCTTGGGCTAAAATCTTTATCGACGGTGATCGAAGAAAATCGATTCCAGGGACAAGCCAGTTGGCAATCATCGCAGCCGTATATTCTATTTCCCAACTTTGCTCTAAGTTCAACGGGAATAGCGGATTGATTTTCTATGGTTAAATAGGAAATACATTTACGGGCATCGACTTTATAAGGGGCGATGATTGCGCCGGTCGGACAAAGGTTAATACAGGAAGTACAATTCCCGCATTGGTTATCAACCGAACTATCCACGGTGAGCGGTAGATTAATGAAAATTTCACCAAGGAAAAACCATGATCCGGCATCTTTATTGATGATCAAAGTGTGTTTGCCTTTCCAACCAAGCCCTGACTTATTTGCAAAACTTGTTTCTAGTACCGGAGCGCTATCGACGAACACTCGGTAGTTAAGTGAATCACAAAGGATGGCAATGGACTCAGCTAGTTTCTGCAATTTTTTGCGGATCAATTTATGATAATCTCGGCCCAGCGCGTAACGAGAAATATTGGCAAGTGCAGGCTCTTGCAGAGCATTTGTAAAACTGGCATTTTCCGGCAGGTAGTTATATCTTAAGGAGATGACGCGACAAGTCTCAGGATGAAGTTCATCCGGATATTGCCGCAAATTCTGGTTTCTTTCCAGAAAAGACATTTCACCATGATGACCATCAGCAACCCATTGTTTGAATTTTGGAAAAAAATCACTGGTATCAATATTCGCAATGGATGCTTGTTGAAAGCCATATTCAGCAGCGAGTTGTTTAATACGTTGTTTTATACTGGTCAGATTTTGCACATGAGTTCAACAATGATGAACTGGAGATAGTTCATTATAAACCCAAGGCTGTCAAAAATAAAATTGATCGAATTATTTTGGAAATGTTTTAGAAATGTCTTGAGTCGGAAGGCGCATTCGGTTAAATTACGGCTGTGCAAAATATAAGCCTGTATGAAATATGCGCCCATAGCTCAGCTGGATAGAGTAACTGGCTTCGAACCAGTTGGTCGGGAGTTCGAATCTCTCTGGGCGCGCCAATCCTAAAAGGTCACCGACATAGGTGGCCTTTTTTCGTTTAATCCAGGTAGCATGGAATTATTTTAAGACTTTACTCACTGTCTTGTTAAGCGTATCCGGATTAAATGGTTTGACTATCCAACCAGTCGCTCCGGCCTTTTTTCCTTCGGCCTTTTTATCGCTAGCCGACTCAGTGGTTAACAGTAAGATTGGGATAAATTTGTAGTTTGGTAACGTGCGTAAATCGGCGGTTAATTCTAATCCATTGCGATTTGGCATATTGACATCACTAATGACTAAATCGAATTGTGAGGCTTTTGCCTTATTGAGTCCATCATTACCATCAGATGCATCGTCGACTGTATGTCCGGCGGTCTTTAATGTGAAAGAGACCATTTGCCGCATGCTTGCAGAATCATCAACTATAAGAATATTTGCCATTACTCTACCCACTTGAAATTCATCAAAAACCATTAAAATCAATTAGTTATTCTTTGATTATGCCTTTAGTTCCCGTAAAAGTAGCTGCATACTTGCTTAAACCCAACAACCATCAAGGATTACGGCCATCCATTTCATTTTTAACCAAAAATACAGTTTTATTATTAAATTCAAATAGTTATTTGAACATGCGGGAGCTAAGAGCACAATCAAAAGTTATTCTATGAATGGTGGTTTTCTCTAATTTGAGTATAGTCGTGTTTTCAGTTCGATGCAGAAATATACTTTATTTAAAATAAGCTGATGTATAATTGCCGTTTTATGCTCGATCGACTTAGAATTGGATGATCCAGGACTCTTATGCTGATTTCTTACCATGATCTATCGGATGATGCTGTCTACTCTCTGGCTAAAGAGTGGGTGGTGTCAAATTTGTCCGAGGTTGAAGCTCAACCGATGCTGGCTGAGTGGACAGACAAAACCATTCAAAAAATAAAAAAGGGTGACTTATTGATCGAGTTTGGTGAAGAATCCCAAACCGTTTACCTTAAAACTAAAGAAGAACTTAATTTAATGAGTTCTGGAGTTAATGCTGAAAATGAATAATTATTGTTTACGAAGACTAAGGTACGCGCTGAAATTAAGCGACAAGCAAATCTTGGATATTTTTTCCAAAGTTAATTTTAAACTTACGCCAGTTGAATTGCAGAGTTACTTGTTAAAAGAAGACGACAAAAAATTTGTGCCACTACCTGATTATATTTTGACCATTTTTCTTGATGGATTAATTCAATATAAACGCGATAAACGAGAAGGTGAAAAAGAATTGGAACAAGCTGAAAGAGTCGCACTCAGTAAAAAACAAAAACTCAATAACAATGTTATCGTGAATAAGATTAAGATCGCGCTATCATTAAAAGCCGATGATTTAATCGCGATTTTAGCTTTGGCAGATTTTCGCATCTCTAAGTCGGAAACCAGTGCATTTTTTCGTAAATCGGACCATCGTAATTATCGTGAGTGTGGCAACCAGTTTTTAAGGAATATGCTAACCGGGCTTACGCTTAAATATCGCTCAAAAAAAGAGCCTGATTAACAGGCTCTGGAATGACCATTTCTAATTGAATAGTTTCTAGATTAAATGGCTCATAGATTAGCCGCTTTTAAAACAGTGTTGATAACGCACCGATCAAGCCACCAAAAATACCACCCCAAACAACCAGCCAGCCCAGGTGTTGTTTGATCATATCTTGTACTATTTGCTTAACCATCTTAGGGGTTAATTCGTTTAGCCGCTTTTCGATGATGAGCGAAACCTTATCGCGAATATCATCAGTAATATCCGGTTGTTTCATTTCTTTTTTAAGTATTTCATGAAATTCTGGGGATTTAGTCATATCAACCAAAGATTCTTTCATATTTTCTATAAAAGGTTCTTTCAATGGGGTGAGTGCTTCTTCACCGCCAAACATTCCTAACATGCTGCCGAATGAGGATTGCATGATCACTAAAATCAGTTTGTCGAAAGCGGGGGAAAGGTCAACTTGCTCAATGACTGGCGCTAGCACTAGCTCGACTTCTTTGCTGCCAGAGTCTTCCATAAAGCGATCAAGATTTTCCTGACTAAAAAACTGTTCCATCATCATACTACGTATTGCGGTTTTAAAGTCTTCAAAACGAGCGGGGATCACCCCGGAGCCATATAATCCGGGCACTTTTTCAAATAACATATGGATAGCCAGCCAGTTGGTAATGGCACCGGAAAAGGCGAAAAGACCAATCGTAAAAATTAGAGCATTAGCGGTATAATGGCCTAAAATGATTAAGACGATAGCTAAAGAGTTAGTGATTAAACTTTTATTCATTGAGTGATTCGTTTTTGTTAATTTTTACTAAGGGGAAGAATTGCCAATCGGCATGCACAGAATGGATATTAACAATTTTAGCTTCAAATTCATAACATCAATTGATCAGGTCAATCGCCAAGATTGGAATTTGTTGATCGAGACTGACTATCCGTTTATGAGACATGAGTTTTTGCAGGCTCTGGAGTCTTTTGGCTGCGTCTGTCCGAATATGGGCTGGCAGCCACATCATCTGTTGGTCTATTTAAAAGATACTCTGGTGGCCATCATGCCTTTGTATATCAAAACACACAGTTATGGCGAATATGTTTTTGATTTTCAATGGGCCAGTGCGTTTCATCAGGCAGGGGTAGATTATTACCCCAAACTGCTCAGCGCGATCCCTTTTACTCCTTGTGCGGGGGATAGGTTGTGTATTAAAGCTGAGTATCATGAGATATTACAACCAGTAATTTTTGAACAAATTGTGCTGCAGGCCAAAAAACTCAACGCTTCTTCCTGGCATCTATTATTTCCGGAAAAGGAATTATCAAGGGTTAAACAGCAATCAGCTCTTGTGCAGCCTGCTATTATAGGATCGGATATTATAAAGCCCGATCTTGCGAAAAGATATGGCATGCAGTACCACTGGTTTAATCAGGGTTATCAATCGTTTTCTGACTTTCTTGCCAGTTGTAAAATGAAATCTCGAAAGAAGATCAAAAGAGAACGAAGGATTGTCACCGATGCAGGGTTTAAACTACGCATCATTGAGGGCGATAAAATTACTCCCGGGCTTTGGCAGACGTTTTATTATTTTTATCAGCGAACTTATGCAAAACGTAGCGGAAATAGCGGTTATCTTAATCTGCCTTTTTTTGAAAATATCGGATTAACTATGCCGTCTAAACTGATGATGGTAGTGGCTGAATTAGATGGTGAAGTGATAGCCGCTTCGCTATTTTTTAAAGGAGAACAAACGCTTTATGGTCGTTATTGGGGAGCTTCTGCTGAATATGAGTTGCTCCATTTTGAGGCCTGTTATTATCAGGGGATTGAATATTGTATCGAGCAAGGGTTCGAGCACTTTGATGCCGGGGCACAGGGGGAACATAAGATCCAGCGGGGTTTTGAACCGATAGAGACTTATTCTTATCACTGGATCAATGATGAACGATTTCGGCATGCTATTAAAAATTTCGTTGAGCAGGAAGCCTTCCACGTCAAGGCAGCGATAAAAGAATTATCAGAAAAATTACCATTTAAAAGCGACCTTAAGTAAGATTACGACGATGTGCTGGTCGATTTACGTTGTTTTATCCATTACAGTCCTGTCCTGAGACTTCATTATTTCCAAAAAAATTGGTAATCTAAGCCTATACATCCAGTGACAGAGAATCTTGAGTGGAAAACAGCCTAAAACAACGCATTATTGGTGCTATCGTATTAATCGCTTTAGCGATCATTTTCTTGCCAGCGATATTAAAAGATAAGTCTAGCAGTGGCACTTTTGTAAGTAAAATACCCGCAAAGCCTGAAGAGTTGG
>JAUUYO010000238.1 GCA_030590405.1 Kangiellaceae bacterium | reverse complement strand
GGTGTTTTGTTGTTTTTGGCAGTGCCTTTTTGTCTTTGGATGCTTGAAAAAAGTCTTACCTCTCAGGAAGAGTTCAATCAAGTAAAAATACTTCTGCAAGGCGATTTAGCTCGCTTTATCCTTTGGGCGATATTAGCCATGCTGGCGTATCATATTATTGCCGGTATCAGACATCTCTTTATGGATGCCGGTATTGGTGAGTCGCTAGAAGGCGGTATCTTAGGTTCCAAAATGGTTATTTTCTTAGGTGTTTTGACTGCGGTCGGACTAGGAGTCTGGATATGGTAAATTCTGTTACTAGCTTGGGTCGAAGTGGCCTTCATGACTGGATGATCCAGCGGGTTAGCGCTGTCATTCTCGCTGTTTACGTTATTTATTTGAGTATCTTTGTTTTTTCAACACCTCATTTACAGTATTCGGTTTGGCAAGCACTGTTTGCACAAACCAGCTTTAAGATTTTTTCTTTCTTAGCCATCGCTTCTTTATGTTTTCATGCCTGGATCGGCTTGTGGATAATATCCACTGATTATCTTAAACCAATGGCTATTCGTATGGTTTTTCAAGTGTTAGTCATTATTTCTTGTTTTGCGTTTCTCCTTTGGGGCGCTCAGATTTTGTGGAGTTTATAAATGACCGCCTCAACAATCCCTGTTTTAACCTTTGACGCGGTAATCGTCGGTGGTGGCGGTGCTGGTATGCGAGCATCCCTGCAACTGGCCAAATCCGGTCAAAAAGTCGCGCTGATATCAAAAGTATTTCCAACTCGCTCTCATACGGTATCGGCCCAAGGCGGTATTACCGTTGCGCTAGGTAATAGCCACGAAGATGATTGGCGCTGGCATATGTATGACACGGTCAAAGGTTCCGATTATATTGGCGATCAAGACGCGATCGAATATATGTGTCAGCAAGGGCCTGACGCAGTGGTCGAGCTTGACCATATGGGTCTACCTTTTTCCCGTTTAGACAATGGCAAAATTTATCAACGACCTTTTGGTGGCCAATCGGTCAATTTCGGTGGTGAGCAAGCGGCACGAACTGCAGCTGCTGCAGATAGAACTGGTCATGCGTTATTACATACTTTGTATCAGCAAAATTTGGCGGCTAAAACCAACTTTTTTAATGAATGGTACGCGATTGATTTAGTTATGAATGACGACGGTCAATGCTGCGGCGTGATTGCAATGTCAATCGAAACTGGTGAAGTGGTTCAGTTTAAATCAAGATCAACGGTTTTTGCTACGGGCGGAGCCGGAAGAATTTATCAATCAACCACTAACGCCTTGATCAATACTGGCGATGGTGTTGGCATGGCATTAAGAGCTGGCATTCCAGTCCAGGATATCGAAATGTGGCAATTTCATCCCACTGGGATCGCCGGTGCTGGTGTATTGGTAACCGAAGGTTGTCGTGGCGAGGGGGGATACTTAATCAATAAAGATGGCGAACGTTTTATGGAACGTTATGCGCCCAATGCTAAAGATTTGGCCAGCCGAGATGTGGTTGCGCGTTCGATGACCAAAGAAATACTAGAGGGGCGCGGATGTGGACCGAATGGTGACCATGTGATGCTTAAACTCGATCATCTTGGCGCGGATACGCTTAATAAGCGATTACCTGGCGTTTGTGAGTTATCCAAGACCTTTGCCCATGTTGACCCAACCGAAGCGCCAATCCCGGTGGTTCCGACTTGTCATTATATGATGGGCGGCATTCCAACCAATAAGTTTGGTCAGGTTATTGGTAAAAAATCCGGTCAAGAAGAGCATATTGTTGATGGTTTATATGCCGTTGGCGAAGTGGCCTGTGTTTCGGTGCATGGTGCCAATCGTCTGGGCGGTAACTCTTTGCTTGATTTAGTCGTGTTTGGCCGCGCAGCGGGTATGCACCTTGAAGATTCGCTGGCGAATGGGTTACCACAAAACGAATATACCGACGAAAACATTGCTTCATCTTTGGCCAGAGCCAATCGATGGGAAACCTCAGAGTCAGGCGAAGATCCAGTCGCTATTCGTCAACAAATGCAACAAATCATGCAAAATTATTTTGGTGTTTTCCGAGCTGGTGAGTCGATGGAAAAAGGCATACTGGAACTTGAAGCGGTTGCTGAACGATTAAAATCAGCAATGCTGCCTGACAAATCTAAAGCCTTTAATACCATGCGAATAGAATGTCTTGAGTTAGAAAATCTCATGGCGATTGCCAGAGCAACAGCAAAAGCCGCCAATTTCCGTGAAGAAAGTCGCGGCGCCCATAGCCGGGAAGATTTTCCTGAAAGGGACGATAAAAATTGGTTGACTCACAGTTTGTATTATCCAGAAACTCATGAAATGGATAGACGACCTGTGAATATGTCGCCGCTAACTGTTGAAGCATTTCCACCTAAGGCCAGGACTTATTAGTCAAATTTTCCCTCTCCCTAGCCCTCTCCCTGCCAAAAGTAGGTCCCATGAGGGAAGGGAAAGGGGATTGAAAGATTAAAAGATAAAGATTAAAAAGAGATAAAACAATGAAATTTTCTATTTATCGATACGATCCCGATACTGATAAAAAGCCTTATATGAAGGATTATGAACTGGAAATCGAAACCGGTTCGGACATGATGTTATTAGACGCTTTGATCTTGTTAAAAGAGCAAGATCCAACCATTGGTTTTAGACGTTCTTGTCGAGAGGGGGTTTGCGGATCTGATGGTGTCAATGTGAATGGTAAAAATGCCCTGGCCTGTGTTACTTCGTTATCCTCGCTAAAAGGTAAAAAAATTACCGTAAGACCATTACCTGGATTACCGGTTATCCGCGATCTGGTAGTCGATATGGCTCAATTTTATCGCCAATACGAAAAGATCAGACCTTATCTGATCAACAATGATGAGCAGCCGGTTCGTGAGCATTTGCAGTCGCCGGAAGAGCGGGGAAAACTCGACGGTTTATACGAGTGTATTTTATGCGCTTGTTGCAGCACCTCTTGCCCTTCATTCTGGTGGAATCCAGATAAATTTATTGGTCCATCAGGGTTATTGCAAGCTTATCGTTTTATTATCGACAGCCGCGATACCGAAACTGAGTCCCGACTTGATGATTTGGACGATGCTTACAGCTTATTCCGTTGTCGAAGTATTATGAATTGTGTCAGTGTTTGCCCTAAAAGCTTAAATCCGACTCAAGCCATCGGTCATATTCGTTCGATGTTGCTTAATCGGGGACTTTAGTTTTTAATCCCTCTTCTGGATGTACCGGAGAGGGAGCTACTTTGCACTAAAGTTATGTATAAACAAGGCGAAATCTCAAATATTGACTATCCTTCATACAAAGAATTAAATTAGCATTGATTAACCAATTAACATTAACCAACCAACTAACATTGGACATAAAATCATGAACTTACATGAATATCAGGGCAAACAGCTTTTTAAAGAGTATGGTTTACCTGTTTCTAGCGGTATTGCTGTCGATTCACCTAAAGCGGCTTTTGAAGCGGCCGGTCAAATAGGTGGTGATAAATGGGTCGTAAAAACTCAAGTACATGCTGGTGGTCGCGGCAAGGCTGGTGGTGTAAAGCTTATTTCGAGTAAAGAGGAAGCCAAAGAATTTGCCCAGCAATGGCTTGGTAAAAACCTGATCACTTATCAGACGGATGCGAATGGACAGCCTGTTTCTAAAATATTAGTTGAAGACTGCACTGATATTGCTGACGAGCTATATCTTGGCGCTGTTGTTGATCGCTCAACCAGACGTGTTGTTTTTATGGCGTCCACTGAGGGTGGTGTAGAGATTGAAAAAGTCGCTGAAGAAACCCCAGAAAAAATCCACAAGGTAGCAATAGACCCTTTGGTTGGCGCTCAACCTTATCAGGGGCGCGAGTTAGCGTTTAAATTAGGCCTTGAAGGTAAGTTAGTTAAACAGTTTACTCATATTTTCATGCAATTATCTAAGTTATTTCATGACTTAGATTTGGCTCTTTTAGAAATCAACCCTTTAGTGATCACTGAAGCTGGTGATTTACACTGCTTAGATTCCAAAATTGGTATTGACGGAAATGCCATGTATCGTCAACCAAAGTTACGTGACATGCATGATCCATCTCAAGAAGATGAGCGTGAAGCCTTGGCAGCATCTTACGAGCTGAACTATGTTGCTTTAGACGGCAATATTGGTTGTATGGTTAATGGCGCAGGCTTAGCAATGGGTACCATGGATATTGTTAATTTACATGGTGGTTCACCAGCTAACTTTCTGGATGTTGGGGGCGGCGCGACCAAAGAGCGAGTGGTTGAAGCGTTCAAGATCATTCTGACAGATGAAAACGTAAAAGCAGTATTGGTTAATATTTTTGGCGGCATCGTTCGATGTGATTTAATCGCCGAAGGGATTATTGGCGCAGTTGAAGAAGTTGGCGTTGAAGTACCTGTGGTCGTAAGACTTGAAGGAAATAACGCAGAAAAAGGTAGAAAAGTACTTGCAGATAGCGGTTTAAATATTATTGCAGCAACCGGCTTAGCGGATGCCGCTCAAAAAGTGGTTGACGCTGCGGAGGGCAAATAAATGAGCATTTTAATCGATAAAGACACTAAAGTTATTTGCCAGGGTTTTACCGGCTCTCAAGGTACTTTTCATTCAGAACAAGCGATTGAATACGGCACTAAAATGGTCGGCGGGGTGACTCCCGGTAAAGGCGGGCAGACTCACTTAGGTTTGCCAGTCTTTAATACTGTCAAAGAAGCGGTCGCAGAAACAGGTGCGGTTGCTTCGGTCATTTATGTGCCAGCGCCATTCTGTAAAGATTCAATTCTTGAAGCGGCTAACGGCGGTATTAAACTGATTGTTTGTATTACTGAAGGT
>JAUUYO010000298.1 GCA_030590405.1 Kangiellaceae bacterium | reverse complement strand
AGAGCGTGCCGCCATCAAAATTTGAGCTTCATCTACCAGTGCAGCCACCTACTCGAATATTGAATTCAGTGCAGAAACGTGGAAACCGAAAATTAGATCATGCCCCGACTTATTGAGAAGTTACTATCTTTATTAAAATCAGTGAGTTACCGTGGCTGTATATTTCTTGTGCAGAGCGCAGTAAAACTATTTGATTTTTTCTGTGGATTTTAATTGACAGTGGAAAAAAATAGTGTTTCTTAATAAGTATATTTTGTGAAATATTTACCTATCAGCCTGTGGTTCTATTCTGGCTGGTAAAGAGTTCACTCGCGAGCCAAAAATGGGCAGATAAATCTTAATTTTATTCAAGTTTTACCGGCTATTTGTTAGCCCTTTTATAGCCATTTGAAACTAAATTCAACCGGAAATGACTTAGAGCAGTAAATAATCTTGGATAATCGCCTGTCTTTATAAGCGGCAGAAGGTATAATCCTTAAATTAGATACCACTCATCAACCCGCAAGCTATCAATAATGTTCAATTTAAAAAACAAACCGCAAACCAGTAAACTGGAAGTTAGTCAGTTAGAGAAGATATTGCGTCGTAATGTCGGCAAAGCGATCGCTGACTTTAATATGATTGAAGATGGCGACAAGATTATGGTCTGTTTATCTGGCGGTAAGGATAGTTATGCAATGCTGCAAATATTACGTATTTTGCAAAAGAAAGCGCCAATAAACTTTGAATTAATCGCAGTCAATCTGGATCAAAAACAACCTGGATTTCCCGAAGAGATCTTGCCCAAATACCTCAAATCAATTGGGGTTGAATATCATATAATTGAAGAAGACACTTACAGCATCGTTAAAGATAAAATTCCCGAGGGTAAAACAACCTGCTCGCTTTGTTCACGATTAAGACGGGGAATTATTTACTCCTGGGCTGTCGAAAACAAGATAACTAAAATCGCCTTAGGTCATCATCGCGACGATATGATCGAGACCCTGTTTTTGAATTTGTTTTTTGGCGGTAAACTAAAGTCCATGCCGCCAAAGCTGCGTAGCGACGATGGCAGAAATACTGTGATCCGCCCGCTTGCCTACGCTAAAGAAGCCGATATCGAAAAATATGCCCGGCTAATGGAATTTCCAATTATTCCCTGTAATCTGTGCGGCTCCCAGGAAAATCTGCAACGTAAACAAGTCAAAATCATGCTGCAAAAATGGCAGCAGCAATTTCCGGGGCGATTAGAGAGCATTTTTGGCGCGCTATCTAATGTTGCGCCATCTCACTTGCTGGACGTAGATCTTTTTCCATTTAAAGATTTGGTTTCGGATAGCTCTCTGAGAGTAGAAGAAGAAACGCTATTTGATGGCAATGTTGTATTTGATAACAATGTTGTATTTGATAACAATAAGACTGTTTTAGATAAACCGGCAAAACAATCGAACCGACTTGATATCAAAAATCTGAGCTAGTTCAAAAGACAAATTCTAATCATCAAGATTTTGCCGATTAAAAATCACAAACAAAACAGCCCCCAGACTGGTCATAGTCAATGGCAAAATAAGTGCATATTTTCCGTTTCCAGGAATAGTGGTATCCAACCATTGATATAAAGCGATGCCCACCAGCGGCATAATCAACCCCCGGATCCCGGTTAAAGTTACATGAATGGCCATATAATCCATCGGATTTTCCTGTTTGGCGGAACCGCCTTTACCAACAAAATCGTTGTGTCCTAAATTCCAGCCAATCACCCCACCAGAAATTGCAATACCGTAGACGATTGAACCGATGAAATATAATTCACTAATTCCACTTAATTGAGCGATTAAAAATATTGCTAATGCACTAACAAAGCCCCAACTATGAATGCTCCTAAAATGGAAAATATGATTGCCATCTAAAAGCCTCGCCCACCAGCGTACAGCAAAAGGTATCAATGCCAGCGGGATGGCCGTAGTGATAAGTATCTGCTGCAATTGTTCTAACGGGGTATGCTCGTTCAAAAAAACAATCAGCGGTGCCATAAACATCAAATTGCCACTTCCCAGAATAAACATCGCGAGCATATATTTACCGAAGGCCCTATTCTCCTTTAGCAGGGAAAAACGTTTTAATAATGACCGATTATCTTGCTGACTTTTTTCACGAGTTATTTCTTTTTGTTGATGGCGAACCGCTAAACTACGATAACGATAAGCGCCAATCATCGATATTGCCGCAAAAACAATGAAAATCCAACGAAAATAATCAAACTGCCAATCCAAAACCCAACCAACGGACATACCAGAAACGGACATAATCAGCGCAGAAAGCGTAGCCAGCTTGGCTGTCACTTTACCGCGAATATGGCGAGGATAATTGGCCCGCCAAATGTTAGATCGAACAGTCAAAATACCAGACCAGATGATCCTGGCAATCACCAGAATTATGAGAAGAAACAATAAACCAATATCGCTAAAAGAAACAAACGACATGCTAAACGTACAGATGCAAAATAGCATCGCTAAATTAGAGACTAATCGGGCTTTACTTCGGCCTCGACTGAGCTGCACCCAGAAAAAACTTAATAGATTAGAAAAATAGGGGGCACCAGTCGCGATCGCGACGGCAAGATTTAATAACCAGTCACTGACCTGGTTTTGAAAGCCGTTTTTAATGATGACTCCAAGCACTCCACCTTCCATTAAAGCCACCACGAAGGAAAGACTAGCCCAGGTCGACCATTCCACGTTGATTCGCTTTGCCAGGAAGATTTTTTGATTTGCCAAGTTATTCATCTGCATAACTAACGGGAAATAATTCAGGTGTGGTATTTTAGGAGATTAGCAAAGTAAAGGAAATACCCAAATCTCATTATAGAAGAGTTTAAAACGAGAAAGCCTTAGCTGTATAATTGTTTGCAAGCAAACAGACCAACACTCAAAGGGTGAAACAACAGCTAAGGCTTATGAATATTCTGCCTTATAAACTGGCAGCAACGAATGATCAATTAACATTGTCGTTGGTAACCGCACGGCTAATGAACACACTAAAGCTATCAGAGAGACTCGATCAGAGTAAAATGCTTTTTTGATGTTGACATTTAATTGCGACAGCAACGCCTGTATAAACACAGTAAGAAAAAGGTTTAGATTGTTTAAATTCGTACTCTGCAATCTGACAACCTTTGTCTATGAATTCAAAATCAATATCCATTAATAGACATTCATTAATAATAATTGACCGAATTCTCCCGAATGTTTGCATGAAGCCTTCCTTGAGTTGAGGTTCCGTCATAATCGACTCGAAAAAGTCTGTGGGTTGGTTGAGTTCACCTTAAACCCGCTGCGGCTAACATTTATTTGCCAATCTCTCAGCTCTTTCAAGAACCGCTTTACAACATTCATCACATTCCAGGCAATGTTTTTCAAATACATCAAACGACATATCAGGTAACCTGTTATTAACATATTGATTGACCATTTGCCTGAACAATCGACATGTCTGCAATCTGTACTCATTTTCCTTGTCAGCCATTTTTTGTTCGATATCTGAGGGGGCCATAATGTCTCTTTCCCTGTGTTGTGATTTTGCAGATCTGGTTTTGCAGATCTGGTTTTATAGATT
>JAUUYO010000097.1 GCA_030590405.1 Kangiellaceae bacterium | reverse complement strand
GTTTTTTATATTCATGATTGCTCTCATAATTGAGATCATGGACTAGATAGAAATATTTTTCAGACTCATTTTATATTGGAATCATGTACCTCGTTCAGACTCATTTCATATTGGACAAGGCTCAAACTTGTCCACTACCTTCCATTACCCTATAATCCCCCGCTCAACCTGAGGGGCGGTCAACTTGATTAGCTTTGTTTAATCATTCGACCTGAGATTTGTACCCTTTGAACCTGATCCGGTTAATGCCGGCGTAGGGACAGGTGGTAAGTCTTAGATTGCTAAGTTTTTAATTTCGAATCGACTCAGACCTACCTTCTTGACCATCGTCTTACCGGATCTCCATTTAATTTCGACTACGGGTTTTATTTTCAAATCTCGTAGATGGATTGGAGATCAACCAAGTGAAACTGAATACCAAACACGCAACAATAGCAGCCCTCAGTGGATGTTTATTGTCTTTTAATAGCTTCGCCTTGGATGACTCGAATGATGGCGAAATATTAATTGTTACTGCCGAGCTTGAAGATACCAATGTGTTGGAACTCGCCAATAGTGTTTCGGTGATAGATGCCGAAATCATCCAATCCAGAAATGCACAACACCTGTCCGATGTTTTAAACCTGGCACCCAATGTGAATTTTGCCACTGGTGCATCTCGTGGTCGTTTTATTCAGATCAGGGGAATTGGTGAGCGCAGCGAATTTAAAGAGCCTGTTAATTATTCGGTTGGGGTAGTGTTAGACGGCATCGATTTAACTGGTATTTCAACCGCGGCAACCACCCTTGATATTCAACAAATCGAAATTCTGCGAGGCCCACAAGGAACGCTTTACGGCGCAAACGGCCTGGCTGGATTAATTAATCTGGTTTCCAATTCGCCAACCGCAAACTATTATGCAAAATTATCAGCATCAATTGAATCTTTTGGCGGACGAGAGTTATCAGGCGTCGTCAGTGGCCCGATTTCTGAAACGAGCGGTTACCGATTTGCGCTCAAGCAATACATCAGCGATGGTTTTATGGGTAATGATTTTTTGAATCGAGATGACACCAATAACCTTGATGAACTCAGTTTGCGCGGAAAAATTGTCTCACAACTCAATGAGGAGTTAGAACTTACCACCAGTATTTTTTTCGCAGATATTGATAATGGTTACGATGCTTTTAGTTTAGACTCCAATCGACACACACTGTCTGATGAGCCAGGCTTCGACCGACAAAAAACCAAAGCGCTGGCATTTGATCTGGATTGGCATTTTACTGATAATCTATGGCTAGAGTCAGTATTTAGTTATGCGAAGTCTGATTTAGATTACGCCTATGATGAAGATTGGAGTTTTACCGGGATCTGCGATGGTTTGGCTTGTGATTCTGAACTGGCTGGATTTGATTGGTGGTATTCTTCCTTTGATCAATACCAGAGAGATAATGATAATGTTAGTTTAGATATTAAATTGCATTCAAAGGATAACGACAGCGCTCAAACATCATCAAGCTGGGTGACTGGATTTTATTTTCGCGATCAACAAATTGATTTAACTCGTCAACGTACTCCTCAAGATAATGATTTCACCAGCCAGTTTGGCAGCAAAAACATTGCACTTTATGGACAAATAGAAACGCCGCTTGCCGAGCAACTCACGCTTGTCTCTGGGATTAGATTTGAACGACGAAGTTCCGACTATTTCGATAACGACGGTGCGACTTTTTCGCCCAGTGAAAATCTCTGGGGCGGCAAGCTATCGGTTGAGTATAAGTACGCACCAGCCAAAATGATTTACGGATTAATTTCGCGAGGTTACAAAAACGGTGGTTTTAATACTGATGGCAGTATTGAGCCTGAAAACAGAGTCTATGATACCGAATTTATGTGGAATTATGAGGCGGGGATCAAAGGCTTATGGTTAGATGACCGATTAACCCTGCAGGCCGCTGTTTTTTATCAGGACAGAAAAGATATCCAGACTAAACAAAGTATCGTGCGGTCACAGGAGAGTGGCTTATTGGTTCAAGAGCGGGGAATATGCCCTTGCAGTTTTACCGATCTGGTTGACAATGCGGCTACAGGCTCGAGCTTTGGTCTGGAAATTGAAAGCCGCTTGCAAACAACGGACGACTTACAACTTTACGCCACCCTTGGCCTGCTGAATGCTGAGTTCGATAAATTTAAAAGTTTTACCCATGTGGATGCAGATTTAGATTCAATACCGCCAGTCCCGGTTGATTTAAGCGGCCGAGATGTGGCTCACGCTCCCAACTATCAATTAATGTTGGGCGGTATTTATCATTTCACCGATCAGTTAAGTTTTAATCCAGAAATAGAATCAAAGGATTCGTTTTATTTTTCTGATCGGCATGATGTTAAATCTGATTCCTATCAAATAATGAACCTGAGATTAGTCTATCAACAAACTGACTGGCGAGTTTCGCTGTATGTTAATAACGCGTTTGATAAAGATATTCAAACCCGAGGTTTTGGTAGCTTTGGTAACGATCCAAGAAACGAATATGCCAGAGGCGAATATTTTCAATTTGCCGCGCCAAGAGTCTTTGGCCTCTCATTCAGTCACGAGTTTGAATAAAAGCCCTGACTAATTTGAATAAAAGCCTCACTCATTTGAAAAGGAAATAACATGAAAATATCTGTCGAACTTAGCCTCTATCCACTAGCCGATGAATTTTTACCGATTATTCAGGATATTGTAGAGCGTCTTAATCACTCTGCAACGATTAATTGTTATACTAATACCATGAGTACCCAGTTGTTTGGTGAACTTGATGAGGTGATGAAAGTCGTCACCGATATCATCAGTTATTCTTTCAGGACTTATGGTAAACAAGTATTTGTCGCCAAGTTTTTAAACAGTGATGTTGAACCAAAGAATAATCATTAAAGGTGTTTCGCTGTAATTATTTATGACCCAATTTTTTCAACAATTTATCCAACAACTCATCGCGACATCCGCTTTAGAGTGGATCGCGGTGATATTGGCGATCGCCTATTTATTACTGGCAATAAAAGAAAGCCTGTGGTGCTGGCCAGCGGCATTTGTTAGCACTTCCATTTACATTTTTTTATTTTTTGATGTCAACCTGTATATGGAATCTGCACTCAATTTATATTATCTGCTGATGGCGATTTATGGATGGCAGCAATGGCAACAAAAATCCAACGGAGAGCAACAAAAACCCATTTTAATCTGGCCGATAAAAAAGCATCTTTTGCTGATCGGTCTAACCAGTATTCTGGTGATTATTTCTGCTTACTTATTAAATCATTACACCGATCAGGATTTTGCTTTAATCGACTCGTTTACCACCTGGTTTGCGGTGCTCGCCACCTACATGGTCACTCAAAAAATACTGGAAAATTGGCTCTATTGGATTGTCATCGATAGCGTTTCAATTGTTCTGTATGTCTCCAAAGGATTTGCTTTGACAGCCATGTTATTCTTTAGTTATATCATACTGGCCATCATCGGCTGGATAGCCTGGAAGAGACATTATGAGCTTCAAGACTCAAAGATCAATGGATCTCCAGATTTCTAATATCCAAGACTCTAATATGCAAACTTCTAATACCCAGGTTCCTAAGTGGTGGCATCATAGTGGCCAATCCTGGATTGACCTGGGGTCATTTTTTCCCGCAGAACAAATAGCCAATCAAGTCCATTGGCAAAAACTTATCCAAGGTCAAACCAACTATAATTATCAACTGACACTATCTGAAAAAAACTACTTTGTTCAAATCGTCAATACCGCCAATCTTGATCTGTTACCCCAACGCAAGCAAAATCAACAACCGATCCTGAAACATTTATCCAACTTTTCATCGATCACCCCCTGGCTGGTGGAATGTTATCTTAATACTCCATCGGTCAGAGCCTTTCAGTGGTTTGATACTGAGGCTTATCAAACAGCTTTTAACCAATCATCATTTTTATCGACTTGCATCGAATTTTTGACTCGACTCCACCAGATCGAAATTTCTCCCGAACTGCAAGCACAACTTCCGGTTATCGACATTCAGCAACACCTGCAACGTTACTATCGACTGGCTTTAAACCATTCATCGCAAAATTCAAAGCAAATCGAAATGTTATACCAACACACCCAACAAACCGCACAGGATTTTGTCGCCAGCCGTTTATGCCATAACGACTTAAGCATGAATAATCTATTATGGAACAATACCCGCTCACGCCTTAAAGTGATTGATTGGGAATATGCCTGTTATAGCGACCCGGTAATGGATCTCGCAGGTTTACTGCTCAACCTTCATCTCAATGAGCAACAACAAACGGGTTTAATTAAACATTATTCAAGCAAGCTCAATGTGGACATTCCTCCAGAAAAACTGGTGAAAATGAAACAGCTTTGCCAAAATATTTCGGCGCTATGGCAATTTTGTTCTAAGAAAGAATAATTCCCAGGGTCTGGACAAAAATTCAATCTTTTTTGCAACCTTTTAGACACAAAGTTCATCTATAGTAATAGTAGTTAATCAAAAAGGACATTGGTCATGAGAAATTCAAACTATTTAAGGCAGGCCAAGCGCCGTCATAATAAGTCAATTGTTGATGAATCAGCGGTTTATACCACCGATGACCAGATTATTGGCAAAGATACCCTCGCCAGTATTATGGATGTAACCATCACCAGTATAGAACGCTGGATCCGGGATGGTATGCCCGTTGAGCAACGGGGCGACCAGTTTGAAGACTGGATTTTTGACTTAGGCCAGGTCAAACGATGGAAAGCTGATAAAAAATAAGCTCTAGATTCTCTAAAATCGTATGTTGATACTATTCCGACTCTTTTTCTTATAGCTTATAGCACTTTTTCTGTCACCCCTGCTTTTATTCTTCCTCAGGAGTGTCAATACCGATCCCCACCACAGAACCGGTAGCTTGTTCGCCTTGCACAATAATGATTTCGACCCGTCGATTAGTGGCTCGCCCTTCCAGTGTATCATTATCGGCGATCGGTTTAGTATCGGCGTATCCAGTGATTACAAAGCGATTTTTACTGAGTTTGCCGCTTCTTAATAATTCTCGGGTAACAGAACCGGCGCGCCCTCCAGATAATTCCCAATTAGAGCGAAAGTACTCATTATCGATAGGCAAATTATCGGTATGCCCGGCAACTCGTATTTCACCATCGGTTTCAGCCAGAATATCTTCAATCTTAGCGATCACCGGTAAAAATTGCTCTTCGATACTGTCTGAAGCTGACGCGAAAGAACCTTTTTCACGGACGCGAATAACCACGTAGGAGCCTTTTGCCAGCAATTCAACCTGACCATCAGAGATTTCTTCAGACATTTTAAACGCAATATTTTGGGCCAGCTCTTCAGCCTCAGCGGCCGCTTCCTTTGCGGCTTTAACGGCTTGCTGGGCTTCCTGAATAATTTCAGCATTGCTTTTTGGCTGTATGTCGAGTCCATCGCTATCCTCAAGACCCTCGCCTTTATTGCTTTCATCTCCCTCCCCTTCAGCAGGAGTGTCTTCATCTGGCTCATCAAATTCGAGGGTTTCTTTTGTAATATCAATGGTTTGCTGCATCACCGCTTCAATCACGGTGGGTTGAGGTTTACCGGGGGAAAACTCTTTGGCAATAATACTGGTGCCTTTAGGGATATCGCGAACATGCACCTTACTTTGCACTCCAAATGCAGTTTTCATCGAACCGGCAATCTGTTTAAACTTTAAAACATCCATTTCTGCAAACGACAATAGCAGTACAAAAAAGCACATCAGCAGTGCCATCAGGTCCGCAAAAGTGCCCATCCAGGCTGGTAATCCCTCGGGAGGACAGTCGCATTCAACCTCTTCACTCATAATCTAGTCTTCTGCCGTTGGACGCTTACCTTCTTTAAGGTAGCCGTGCAGTACTTGTTCGATCACCCGTGGATTTTGTCCCGCCTGGATCCCTAGCAATCCGTCGATCATTAACGTTTTTGATACGGTTTCTTCTCTATCTCGCATATTTAACTTATCACTGATTGGAATGCCCACCAAATTAGCCATGATCGCGCCATATAAGGTTGTTAGCAAGGCCACCGCCATGGCCGGACCGATGGATTTAGGATCATCCATATTGGATAACATCGCTACCAGACCGATCAGTGTACCAATCATCCCCATCGCTGGCGCGACATCAGCCATGGATTTAAACACTCGCGCCCCCAGAGCGTGGCGCTCTGATGACATTTTGACATCTTTTTCCAGGATCGAGCGAACTACCTCACCATCGTGACCATCCACTAACAAACCAATACCTTTTTTAAGAAAGTCCTGTTCAATCTCTGCCCCTTCCAGGGCGAGTAAACCACTCTTGCGGGCTATATCCGCTAACTCGACGATTTGAGTGATTAATTCTTCATTGTCCATCGCCTTAAAATTCAAGACTTTCATACCAGAACTGGCTGCCGCCAAAAACTCATTCAGTGAATAGGTCATCATCACCACAAAATGAGTCCCTACCACCACTATCAATACCGATGGTATATCTATAAAAGTGATAATCGAACCACCGAGAACCATCGCCATCACCACCATCGCGATAGCGCCAACTAATCCAACCAGAGTGCCTAAATCCAAATCTTATGACCTCAACTATCTTTATTATGCCAAACAATGATATTGGCAATTTATTTAGCCCTACTCAAAGAATAGGCAAGATTTCTCACAATTCCAGTGGACACCCTGTTTTCTTGTTAAAAATCAGCAAAGAATTCCTTTCAAAGCGAAAATGCGAGACAATAGCGCCCTATTTTTAAGCTGACTCCACTAAATCGGGAAATTCCCCTCGGACAAGCGCCCAAATCGCTATTTTTATTCGGTGACATTTATGAATGCTAGCAAAAAACCAACTTTCGAATCTCAACTGGAAGCTTTGGAAGAAATCGTCAATCACCTGGAACAAGGTGATTTGCCGCTGAATGACTCGCTCACTCAATTTGAAAAAGGCATCAAACTCACCAAAGATTGCCAGAAAATGCTCAGTCAGGCTGAGCAAAAAGTGTCGTTGCTAAGTGAAGATGATAACCAGTTAAAAGATTTTGAATAACACCTCAGAAGATTTAATAAAAGAAACCAGAACATTTTGAAAAAGAAATAATATGCCGCACAGTGAATTTTTAACAGACATTCAGCACAGAACGAATCGACTGCTTGACCAATATCTCCCCAGCAGTGAATTGAGTCCGTCGACCTTGCATCAAGCGATGCGTTATTCGGCGCTTAACCCGGGTAAGCGTATCAGGCCAGCGTTAGTCTATGCCACCGGCGAAATGCTGGCGGCAGAATCCGTTGATTTAGAAGGCGCGGCTATAGCGGTCGAGTTGATCCACGCCTACTCGCTGATCCACGACGATTTGCCCTGTATGGATGATGATAATTTAAGACGCGGCATTCCGACCTGTCATATTCAGTTTAATGAGGCGACTGCGGTGCTTGCTGGTGATGCGCTGCAGACTTTGGCGTTTGAAATACTTACCACACAGCCGCAATCTAACTTAGCCGATGACAAAAAGTTGTTGATGTTAACCGAATTATGCAAAGCCAGCGGTTCACAAGGTATGGGAGGCGGTCAGGCGATTGATCTTTTAATGCCCGATAATTTAGTGACCAACAATTTAACGACCAACAATAAAAGCGACATCGCCACTCTGGAATCTATGCACCGGATGAAAACCGGCGCGCTGATTAACGCCTCGGTCAAGCTAGGTTACCTGGCAAGTGCTTGCGAAGATCAAGTGATAATGACCCATTTAAAAACTTATAGCAGCTGCCTAGGCTTAGCCTTTCAGATCAGAGATGATATTTTAGATATCGAAAGTGATACCCAGACCCTTGGAAAACCGCAAGGCTCTGATCTGGATAAAAACAAGTTAACCTTTCCTGCGCTACTAGGGCTGGATGGTGCCAAACAACGAGCCGATGAGTTAGTCTCTAACGCTCTTGAAGCGCTGGATAAAATTCCACTCAATACTGACCGATTGGCAGACTTTGCCAATTATATTGTCACCCGAATCAATTAACTTAAGCGGACTGAGTAATAATGCTTTGTGATCCAAAAAACTATCCGTTGTTAGCCAACATTGATAATCCTCTAGCATTAAGAGGACTTGAGAAAGAGCAGTTGCAAACTCTCAATGATGAACTGCGAGAGTTTTTAATTAATAGCATCGCCCATTGTGGCGGGCATTTTTCTGCCGGTTTAGGCACGGTTGAATTAACCGTCGCGCTGCATTATTTATTTGATACCCCCAATGATAAAATCATCTGGGATGTGGGCCACCAGGCTTACCCGCATAAAGTGCTCACTGGACGCAAAGAAAATCTGCGGTCCATTCGTCAAACCAATGGTCTTCATCCTTTTCCCAGCCGATTTGAAAGCAAATATGACGCCTTTGGTGTCGGCCACTCAAGTACTTCGATCAGCGCGGCTTTAGGCATGGCCGTTGCGGCGAAAGCCCGCGGTGATGAACGTCATGTGGTCGCGGTGATTGGCGATGGCGCAATGACTGCCGGGATGGCCTTTGAGGCGCTTAATCACGCCGCCGATTTAGATGTCAACTTAATGGTGATTTTAAATGACAATGACATGTCGATTTCAGAAAATGTCGGCGGTTTAAATAATTATTTGGCGAAAGTATTATCCGGTAAATTTTATTCTGGCTTTAAGGAAGGCGGCAAAAAGGTGCTTCAGAATATGCCAAAAATTTCCAACTGGGCGCACCGTGTCGAAGAGCATCTGAAAGGCATGGTATTGCCTGGAACACTATTTGAAGAGTTAGGCTTTAATTATATCGGTCCGATTGATGGCCATAATTTACCGACTCTGCTGACCACCATTGGCAATATTAAAAATTTGAAAGGTCCGCAAATATTACATGTTGTGACCACCAAAGGAAAAGGTTTTGCTCCGGCAGAAGAAGATCCAATCGCTTATCACGCGGTGCCGACTTTTAATCCCAAAGATTCAAAACTGCCAGCAGCTAAAAAGAAAATTACTTACTCAAATATTTTTGGCCGATGGTTATGTGATATGGCGGCTAAAGATGAAAGATTAATGGGCATCACCCCGGCCATGCGAGAAGGTTCTGACTTGATCGCTTTTTCTCGTGACTTTAAAGAACGCTATTTTGATGTCGGCATTGCCGAACAACATGCAGTGACTTTAGCCGCTGGAATGGCGTGCGAAGGTGCCAAACCAGTATGCGCGATTTACAGCTCATTTTTGCAGCGCGGTTATGACCAATTGATCCACGATGTCGCTTTACAAAAACTGGATGTATTATTTGCCATCGACCGAAGCGGCCTGGTGGGCGGTGATGGCGCAACTCATCACGGCAGCTTTGATTTAAGCTTTATGCGTTGCATCCCTAATATCATCATTATGGCCCCCAGTGATGAAAAAGAGTGCCGAGCCATGCTAACCACCGGATTTGAGTACAATGGCTGCGCCGCAGTGCGTTATCCGCGCGGAGTTGGCACAGGCATAGATGCTGGCAACCAATTAACCAGCATCGAAATAGGAAAAGCTCTTGTCAAAAGACGCGGAGAAAAAATCGCTTTATTAGCCTTTGGTAGTTTATTGCAAAACGCTCAGATAGTCGGCGACGAGCTAAATGCCACAGTGGTTGATATGCGATTTGTTAAACCATTAGATGAAGATTTGATTACTGAGTTAACTAAAACTCATTCTCAAATAATCACTCTGGAAGAAAATGCCATTGCTGGCGGTGCAGGAAGTGCGGTGAGTGAATTTTTGGCATCGAAAAACATTCAAATTTCTATCAAACATCTTGGCATTCAAGATGAATTTATCGAGCATGGCGATCCTGATGATTTATTTAAAATATGTGGCCTGGATATTGAAGGAATAAAAAAACAAATCAAAGATTAAAACAGGAAGATTAATGGACCAACTGATCAACAATCGTGATTTAAACTTTCAGCTTTATGAATCTCTGGATGTTGAAAGATTATTTTCGCGTAATAAATTCGAAGATCACAATAAAGAAACCTTCGACGCCGTATTGGAAACTGCCGAGAAAATCGCCTTAAAACATTTTCTCCCCCATAACCATAAAGCCGATCAAAACGAACCACAATTTATTGATGGGGTAGTCGAAATGATCCCAGAAGTAAAACAAGCGTTTGATGCTTTTCGCGAGGCTGGATTTATCGCCGCCGGAATGGATTATAATCAAGGCGGTATGCAACTACCCTTTATCATTACTTTAGCCGCTTCCGGTTATTTTACTTCCGCCAACCCTTCAACCACCGGTTACGGTTTTTTAACCACTGGCGCAGCCAATTTAATCAATGCCTTTGCCAGCGAAGATCAAAAACAACAGTTTTTACCCTCAATGCTTAGCGGCAATTTTTCTGGCACCATGGCACTCACTGAACCCAATGCCGGTTCATCGCTTTCAGACATTGTGACTCAGGCTACCCCTCAAGAGAATGGCAGCTATAAAATCAAGGGGCAAAAAACATTTATTTCCGGCGGTGACCATCAACTAACCGATAATATCATTCACTTGGTGCTGGCAAAAATTAAAGGAGCGCCCGCAGGCGTTAAAGGGATCTCACTGTTTATCGTTCCAAAATTTCGCCTGGATAAAAATAATCAGCCCGCAGACTCCAACGATGTCAATCTCTCCGGCCTGTTTCATAAAATGGGTTATCGGGGAACCACTTCCACCATTTTAAGTTTTGGTGAAAATGATGATTGCCATGGCTATTTAATCGGCGAAGCACATCATGGACTAAAACATATGTTCCATATGATGAACGAAGCAAGATTATCTGTTGGTTTTGGCGCAGCGATGATAGGCTATCGCGGTTATTTAGAATCGCTTGCCTACGCCAAAGAGCGGCCACAAGGGCGCAAACCTAGCGAAAAAGATCCAGCTAGCCCGCAAATAAATATTATTGAGCATGCCGATGTTAAACGTATGTTGCTGGCGCAAAAATCTTTTGTCGAAGGCGGTATGGCGCTGTGTTTTTATTCAGCCTGTCTGGTCGATGATGCAGAAACCGCCAATGAAAAAGAAAAACAAAATGCCGAAAGATTGCTCGATTTATTAATGCCAATAGTAAAAGCTTGTACTTCTGATTATGGCTTAAAAGCAAACGAACTGGCGATTCAGATTTTAGGTGGCGCTGGTTATACTCGTGAATACCCAGTAGAGCAATGTTACCGAGACAATCGACTTAACCCAATCCATGAAGGCACTAATGGTATTCAGGCGCTGGATTTATTAGGCCGAAAAGTCTGGCTGAATAACAGTCAAGGCATAAAGTTTTTAGCGGCAAGTATTTTAACCGATATCGCGCGAAGTAAAGGGTTGAAAAAATCAGAAGCTTTTGCAGAATCGATTAATCAGGCATTAACAACGTGCAACAAAATCACCCAACATTTAGGCGCAAGCATGGCAAAGTTAGGCCCCGATAAAACCTTGGCGAATGCCAGTTGTTATCTTTCGATGATGGGTAAACTCGTTTTTAGTTGGATATGGTTGCGTCAATCAATTGTGGCAGAAAAAACATTGGTGAATGATCTTAATCAGCAGGAACAATCTTTTTATCAGGGAAAAATCCAGGCAGCGCAATATTTTATCCGATGGGAATTACCCACTCTG
>JAUUYO010000035.1 GCA_030590405.1 Kangiellaceae bacterium | reverse complement strand
TCGTGATGCTATTTTGTCAGGTGAACTGGATGCTTCATTAAATTCAGCATTACTATTAGTTGAATTAAGTGAGTTTGATGATAGTTTACAGAAGGATTCTTATATTAATTTTTTGAAGAAAGATTCTACTCCATACTGGGTTAAATCATCTAAAGCGCGCTTAAGTAAGCTGGGTTTGTATGAACAATTGGCACCTGTGAAAGTAGCTGAAAATTGATATTCATAAATAATGAAATAAAAGGCTGTATTACAGCCTTTTTTGTTAATTAGGAATCTCTAACTTGTAGTACTCTAACTTGCCTCAAAGTTAAACCAGTTAAGCTTCCAGCCACTAGCGATAGCTTTCATCTTCAATTTATGTTGACCAGCCTTCAGGTGAAATTTTTGACCAGTGGCTGTTTGCCACTTTCTCCAGCCACCCGTCGCTGGTACTGCCAAGGTTGCTTTTAACTCATCATCTAGCAGCAATTCAAAACCATCACTGCCATCAGCGCTGGCAATCCGGTACTTAAATCCATAAAAACCACTCGACTTTACGTCAATCAAATACTCAGTCCAGTCGCCTTTATTGATCCCTCCAGCTCCTGTCAGATTTAATCCGCCGCCAATATCTTCTTCCTCTTTGATAGTACCAATACCTACGCCTTGCATCTGATTAAAATCTTCTGCTTGCACAGTGCCGGGTATAATATTGATTGTATCGGCGGTTGTTACCACATCACTGTATTGACCAAATTTTTCTGGATTGACCGCTGCAACCTTATAACTGTGTTTACGAGCAGGCGGGATTTTGTCGATAAATTCTAATTGGCTAATGTTTGAAGCAATTTTTATATACTGACTGCCAAATGCTTGGCTTCTATAGACATTATATCCAGTCACTTCTGGTTCGGAATTAGCATTCCAGGATAGTTTAATACTGCTATCTTCGTTGCTCTTATTAAAAGTTAAGCCTGTTGTTTTAGATGGAAATGGCAAAAGCTTCTGTCGTCGAAGTCGCTCTTTCTTTTGAGCTTTAGCCAAGTCTTTTTCAAACTGTATAGTAGCGTTAGACTTAGTTTTAACAGCATCTACAGAAATAGTTTGAGCTAAACGAAACCCTTCTATCGCGCCTACCCAGGTTAACGGCATCGGAGATCTAGTGCCGGATGAAAATCCTCGCCAATGCCAGGCTCCACCACGCAACATGCGATGTTCGCAGTTTCCGGTTAACCAGGCTGAGCCGTCAATTGGAGCACCTTTATATCCTTTGTTATCACAATCTTGAAGGTATTCGTTGATATTGCCAATTAAATCAAATACTCCAAACGCATTTGGTTTGTACATACCTACAAGACTGGCATAACCAGATTGATCATCACATTGAGCTGTGCCACCCATAAAAGTTAGATAGGTTGCTCCATAATCACTTTGGGCGCTTTGTTCGGCTGTTTTATCTGATACGTTGGCATACTCACAGATATTTTTTTGTTGTGGATCATCACCAAAATAAAATTTTGTTGTGCTTCCCGCTCTAGCGGCATATTCCCATTCTGCTTCGGTCAAAAGACGATAGTTTTTATTGGTTTTTTGCGAGAGCCATTTTGCATAAGCGGTAGCATCATTCCAACCTACACAGACTACTGGTTGGTAGTCATTTGTGGTCAGCTCATTATTATCCCAGCTGCCTTTGGTGGCTCCCTGACTAAACCAGCCTTCGTTTGGTTGGTGGTAACAGCTTTCAGGCGCTTTATAACCTGTTGCTTCAATGAATTGGCGAAACTCCTTCACTGTTACTTCGTATTTGGCCACCTTAAAAGTACTAATGGTGACTTTGTGGATAGGTAGTTCATTAGGAGCTGTTTCACTACCGTCTATAAATGGCATATTTCCCCCCATTAAAAATTCACCAGAAGGAATAGTCATCATTGGTGGTTCAATCACATTATCTGCTGCCCATAGCTGAGTGCTTAAACTGGCTAATATTATTGTTGAAGGTATTAAAAATAGGGAACTTCTTTTTATCATCATAAGGTAACCTTTTAAGTTTGTAGTCAATGTTATTTCTGAAAAGCTGTTTGCTGCTTTCTAGAAGAGAACTTAAGCGGAATAATGACAAAGAGTCCTATTATTTTTCTATAAATTGGAATTTTAGAAAAATAATAGAAAAAACCTATTGACTTTTAGTATAGCTGTCGCTTAATTATTGACTTTCAACTTAACCCGAATAACAATCAACTATGCTTAAAGATAAAAATAAATTAATCCGCCGTTTAGTAGTGATTGGAGTGATTGGAGTGATTGGAGTGATTGGAGTGATTTTTTAGATGCTTGATTTATTTTCCAATAGCCGTCCAGACAAACAAGAAATTTATCCTGATCTTTTTGTACTGGCTAACTTTGTTAAAACGGCTCCTTTGTTAAAAGAAGTTGAACAAATCATTGAAGTTTCACCTTTTCGAAAAATGATGACACCAAACGGACATTACACCGGAGTAGCGCTCACCAATTGTGGCGAATATGGCTGGACCTCTGATCGAAAGGAATATCGATACTCAAAAATTGATCCTTTAAATGGCCGACCATGGCAATCGATGCCGGATCGATTTAAGGCTTTAGCCATCGAAGCTGCGCTTGCAGCAGGGTTTGAAAACTTTGAGCCGGATGCCTGTTTAATTAACCAGTATTTGATCGGCACTAAACTGGGCTCTCATCAAGATAAAAACGAAAAAGATTTTTCACAACCGATCGTTTCGGTTTCTATTGGACTGTCGGCTGTCTTTCAAATATTTGGTAACCAACGAGCAGGCAAAGCGGTTAACTATCGTCTACAAGATGGTGATGTGGTTGTCTGGGGAAAGAGTGCAAGACTGAATTATCACGGAATAAGAACATTAACCGTCGATAAACTTAATCCAACTTGCCAGCAAAGAATTAATATTACCTTTAGAAAATCCCATTAGCCAAATTTTTTCATCTTTTTCAGAATTAATGTTCAGGGTCTATTTTTTCCGAAGTAAAATATAACCAGAGAAAACCGGAAATTCCCGCAATCAACGAAGCAATCAGGATCCCGGTTTTTGCTATTAACAGATCCGCAGCATGATGAGCAAAACCCAATTCAGCGATAAATATCGACATGGTAAATCCGATCCCTCCCATCAATCCCACCCCAATAATATGTTTAAAATTTAATCCATGGGGCAAACAGGTCAATCCTGATTTAACAGCAAGCCAGGCGAATCCAGCAATACCAAATAGCTTGCCTAAAACTAAACCGGCGGTAATGCCAATAGCAACCGGATTGGTTATTATCTCAGCAAAAGAAGCCCCGTCAATCGGAATGCCTGCATTAGCTAACGAAAAAATTGGAATAATCAAATAAGCTGATGGCATGTGCATTTTACGTTCCATGATTTGAGCTGGTGCCTGGACGAGTTTTACCCCAATTTCCAAAGCACGCACTCGCGAACGTAGTTCATCATTTCTAACGATATTGGTTTCGTTTTTATAGGCATCCTTAATTTTTGCGACCATCTCATTAATCTGTGAGACAAAACGTTCTGCATCGTATTTAGGTCGCATCGGGATGGTAAAAGCGAGAAAAATTCCGGCAAGGGTTGCATGCACGCCGCTCATTAACATAGCTATCCAAAGCACAATACCTAATAGAATGTAGGGTAATGGTCGACGAATACCGCCAAGGTTAAGAACAATCAATAATAACAATATACCTGCGGCTGTTATCAAGGCGGTTGGATCAATTGTTTCGGTATAAAATACCGCGATCACCAGCACAGCGCCTAAATCATCGACGATTGCCAGAGCAACCAAAAAGGTTAATAAGCTCTTAGGAATGCGATTGCCTAATAACGCCAAAGTCCCCAAAGCAAAAGCTATGTCAGTTGCCATTGGGATCCCCCATCCATCCATGGTGTGCCCTTGTGGGTTAATAGCGATATAAATAGCAACAGGTACAAGCATTCCGCCAATCGCTGCGATGATCGGAAAAAGTGCATGTTTCATATCAGCTAACTCACCCACCAGTATTTCACGTTTTAGTTCCAGCCCAACCACAAAGAAAAATAATGCCATCAGACCATCATTAATCCAATGATGAATTGATTTAGAAATCTGAAACCCTTCGACTCCAACACTGAGCTTCATCTGCAATAAATGATGATAGCTTTCATTCCAATCACTATTAGCAATGTAAAGCGCCACAATGGCGCAAAACATCAATAAAATGCCACTTGTGGTTTGGCGATGAATAAATTCTTCTAAGGGAGTTAAAACGCGATCAAACGCTTTTTCCCAAGGGGCAATATATTCTTTGGTAACAAATTTTTTCATTTCAAAAACCCAGCACTAATTCTAATAGAAATTATAGTAGCAATTAATGATAACGCTATCGGATATTATTTATTCCATCAACACTTACTGTTTTAACCAGATTAGTTTTACATTATGTTATATTATTGTGATTAACTATCTTTATGATGAGCGTATGTAGCTTATGGACTATATTTGGATCGCAGTTGCTTTTTCTTGCGGTTTTATCGCTAAACAAATTAACCTACCACCACTGGTTGGCTATTTGGCCGCAGGTTTTGGATTGCATGCCTTAGGCGTTGAACCGGACTCATCCCTTGAGACTTTCGCAAAGCTTGGCGTAGAACTATTGCTATTTACGATTGGCCTTAAACTCGATATAAAAAATCTGTTCAAAACTGAAATTTGGGGCACTACCATTGCCCATATGGGAACCATCGTGCTACTCACCATATTAAATGGTTCTATTCTTGGATTCTTCGGTTTAACACATTTCGAAGGACTTGAATGGCAATCAGTTGCATTGGTGGGATTTGCGATTAGTTTTAGCAGTACCGTGTTTGTGGTAAAGATACTCGAAGATCGCGGTGAAATGCGAGCCAGGCATGCACAAGTGGCTATTGGGATTTTAATCATACAAGACATTGTTGCAGTCCTTTTTGTAACCCTTGCTACCGATAAAACCCCTGAGTGGTGGGCACTAATTTTATTAGGTCTACCTTTAACGATACCAATCTTACATAAGATACTTCAACGAAGTGGTCATGGCGAATTATTGCCTTTAGCCGGTTTCTTTTTTGCCTTTACCTTTGGTCATTTATTTGAATTACTCGGATTAGAGGCACATCTAGGTGCTTTGATCATCGGTATATTATTAAGTGGTCATGGTAAATCGACTGAACTGGCTAAATCGATGTTGCGCTTTAAGGATATTTTTCTGATCGGTTTTTTCCTTTCAATCGGATTTACTGCCTTACCGACTATTGATATGTTAACGGTCGCGCTCATTATAGCAATCGCATTACCGTTCAAGGCAGGCTTATTTTTCTTATGGTTAACTCGCTTAAAATTACGCGGGCGTAGCTCATTTTTAGCGGCTTTGAGTCTTTCAAATTACAGTGAGTTTGGTCTAATTGTGTGCTCAGTGAGCGTGGCAAATCAACTACTAGAAAAAGAGTGGCTTGTGATTATCGCGTTAGCCGTTGCATTTTCCTTTATTTTTTCGAGTCTTCTCAATATTCAAGCGCACGAACTATACACGCGTTGGAACCGCACCATTAAGCGATTTGAACGCTCACAGCGACTAGCTGAAGACCAGTTTACTCAACCAGAAAATGCCTCAACCTTAGTCATTGGTATGGGCCGAGTCGGGCGAGGCGCTTATGATTCCCTGCACAATGAACTGGATAAAAAGGTTTGTGGAGTTGACCTTGTAAAAGAACGGGTAGACTCTCTGTGCGCGACTGGCCGCAATATTATTATGGCAGATGCAGAAGATCCTGAGTTTTGGCAACACATCGATCTGACACCAATTCATCTGATTTTATTGACTTTACCAAACCACCTAGACATTCTGGAAGTGAATAAACAGATTCAGGTTGCCGGATATACAGGGAAAATAGCGGCGATTGCCCGATATTTAGACGAAGAGAAAGAATTATTGACTTCAGGTATCGACATGGTTTTCAACTATTATGAGAAAGTGGGTGCCGGTTTTGCAGAGCGGACCGTACACCTTTTTGATTCTCAAACTGAATGAAGTATTCGGAAGTTATTATTCTTTCAGCCAGTGAACAAGCCACGAATCGACTAGTTAAACACGGCTCGAACCAGCTACCCGAGCCTAAGATGCATAGTTCGCAGTTCGCAGGTATGTTTTTTCTGCCAATTTTATAACATATTAATTTATGCGTTACTGTCCGCAGATTTACGCTTGTTTCAGGTCAAAGGACTTCAAGTTCAGTAGTCGCCACATTCTTTGTAGTAAGAAGAAATTTTCATGTTAAACTGCGCGCCATGATTATCCTGTCCACACTCAACGCCAAATATATCCATGCCAGCCTTGGATTACGCTATCTGTACGCCAATTTGGCAGAATTACAAAATCAAGCTCGGATCTGTGAATATACGATTAATACCCGCCCCATCGACATTGTCGAAAAACTGCTAGAACAAACGCCTGAAATCATCGGTTTTGGGGTTTATATCTGGAACTGTCAGGAAACCCTTGAGGTCATCGCACTGATTAAACGGATCGCCCCACAGATCACCATTGTCTTAGGCGGTCCTGAAATCAGCTATGAAACAGAGCAACAGTCCCTATTTGAGCATGCCGACTTTGTTATTACCGGCGCTGCCGATAAGAGTTTTTACCAATTATGTAAAGATATCTTAACTGAAAATCGGCCCACTAAAAAAATATTAAATTCAAAGCCCTTGCAACTGAAAGAGCTCACTTTGCCTTATCAGTTATACAATGACGAAGATCTAAAACAACGCGTGATGTATATCGAAGCGTCCAGGGGTTGTCCTTTTAAGTGTGAATTTTGTTTATCAGCATTAGATAAAACATCTTACCCGTTTGAGTTAGAGCGATTCTTAAACGAAATGGAGACACTCTATCAACGCGGTGCCAGGCATTTTAAATTTGTGGATAGAACCTTTAATCTTAAAATAAAAACGACTCTCCAGATCCTCGACTTTTTTCTTGAAAGAATGAGCAATGATTTATTTTTGCATTTTGAAGTGATCCCAGATCATCTACCCAATAAATTAAAAGAGAAACTCACTTTATTTCCAGAAGGTAGCTTGCAGTTTGAAGTGGGCATTCAAACTTTTAATGAACAAGTACAAACCAATATCAGTCGTAAACAAAACAACCAAAAATCCAAAGATAATTTAATCTGGCTAAAAGATAATACCAACGCCCATATTCATGCGGATTTGATCTTTGGTTTGCCGGGTGAAACCTTACAAACTTTTTCTGATAGTTTTGATCAGCTATACGCTTGCCGCCCTCATGAAATTCAAATGGGAATTCTTAAAAGGTTGAGAGGCAGTCCAATTATTCGACATACCGAAATATTCGATCTTCGCTTTAGCCCAATTCCACCCTATAGCATTTTAAGTACTAATACCGTTGATTTTACCACCATGCAAAGGATCAACCGGTTTGCGCGCTACTGGGATATGATTGCTAACTCAGGTCGTTTTTCCAAATCACTGCCATTTTTACTCGGCGAAAATCCCTTTGATCATTTTTTGAAGCTCACCGATTGGTTATTTAAAACCACCGAGCAAACTCATAAAATTAATTTAAAAAGACTTTATGAGTTAGTTTCCCAAGCCTGTGAAGAGCTTTTTCCTGAAGTACATTTAGCGCTAGTCGAAGCGATGGAAGCAGATTATCTTCGCTCAAAACTGAAAGGCTCCTTTAAGCGGTTGGAACTTTCAAAAAAAGAAGTCGTTGAAAAAGAAACTCAAATGAAGCATTCAATGAGGCAACAACGGCATTTGTAAATTTTAGTTCATCCCTACATGTAGGGGCGCTTTGCAAGCGCCCGGTTTTTTTTCAACACGCTAGATGTTTTGAGGGAATACAAAAATAAAAAATATAAGGCCTAGTTGATATTGTTATTGGGTATTTATCATTAACCTAAGATTTTTTTGACCATCTCCGGTCTCATGCAATGAGCCCTTACAGTTAGTATTCAAGAAACAATAGGAACCAAACTTGCAAACCTGGATATACTTCACCTTACTCGCCGCTTTTATGCAAGCGGTTCGTACCGCCGGACAAAAACAGCTATCCAATCATTTGAATGCCATGGCAACGACCTTGGTGCGCTTCTTATTTGCCGTCCCTTTTGTTTGGTTTTATTTGTTTTCTGTCAGCCATTTTCAGCATCTTGCGATCCCTGAAATTAATTCCAACTTTATACACTCTGCCTTTCTTGCAGCCATTGCACAAATTGCAGGTACTGCTTTTGTCATTATGGCATTTCGTTACCAAAACTTTGCTGTAGCAACCAGCTTAATTAAAACCGAAGCGGTATTAACTGCAATCATGGGCGTATTAGTTTTTGATGCGGTGCTTTCAGGCTTTGGTTGGTTGTCTGTGGTTATCGGCGTAATAGGCGTATTAATTTTAAGTAAAACAGATGTTGGTTTAAAATCGATATTTAACAGCCCGGCATCGGCCTATGGAATTGCCGCTGGCTTAGGGTTTGCCATGGCAACCTTGTGGATCAGACAGGCAAGTCTGGCATTACAAACTGATTTATTATTAAGCGCCGCTTTTACCCTGGCATTTATGGTAACGCTACAAACTTTTTTGGTTTTTATTTATGTGTTGTATCAAGATAAAAATCAATTTCGGTTGATCATCGATAATTGGCGGATCAGTGCTTTTGTGGGAATTGCCAGCATGTTAGGTTCGGTTGGATGGTTTACTGCGGCGAGTTTGCAAACTGCTGCTTATGTTAAAGCGCTTGGACAGGTTGAGTTTTTCTTTACTTTGATTATTACTTATCGGGTATTTAAGGAGCATATCAGTTTGAGAGAATATCTTGGGATGAGTTTGATTGTTTTGAGTGTGGTGGTTTTGTTGTTACTGGCGTAGATTGGTCATTTAGTTTTTTGTGTTTGTACTCAGCAATTCTCGGTAAAACTCACTACTAACAACTAGTAGCTAGCGTAGGTTGGACTTCAGTCCAACGCTAAACTATCCCCACAGAACCGTGCGTACGGGTCTCGTACACGGCTCCTCACATTAAACGTATCCAGACTTTAACCTCAAACCAATGTGACAGTTTAGCGTTCGAGCAAATGAACTGCCCAAGTGTTCCGATGAACCACTTATTGGGGTAAGCAGCTGACGTTGCAAGAGTGAGTGAGAGCGCCCAGCGTTTTCTATTGCTATAAACGACGCCCCCAACCATTTCAGCATGGCCAATGCCATTCTGATAAGTTTGTTGGCAACGGCAACGACCGTTGTGTTAAAGCTTTTCGTCTCTAACAATTTCCTTACCCAACAACTTAAGCCATCTTTTTTACCTTTAATGTGCATGACAACGGAACGTGCACCATTAATGATCAGGATGTGTACTTGATCGTTAAAATACTCTTGAATGCGGTTATTCATTGATATTGCGATAAATACACCGCATGTGCTTTAAGTGTTTGCCCATATTGCACGGCTTTATTAATGCCTTTGGGGAAATCTGCAACAAACCGATTATCCGCTGAATCAATTAAGACTTGCGCACGATACTCGGTGACGATTCGTGAAATGTCGATATCAAATACTTGGCGCTTTTCAAACCCTGCGTCCTCATAAGTCTGCCCCTGGTTATCAACCACCGAATTCCACCCATTTCATTTTCCTCTTTGATAATCATCAGCCACAGAGCCTTGCGAGAGGGAATTTTTTACCTCTTGAAATCACTTCCAAAGCTTCCCGCATACCAACCTCTAATTCTTTTTAATCGACCTTATCAGCTTTTTTACTAGATGATAAACCGTTTTTTCGTTACCGCTTTCAAACTACGATCAACCGTAATTTGTTGGCGCAACCAGCGGTTTAGATTCATAAAACTAGAAATGAAATAAAACCACAGAAGAACTGTTTCATTTTTGTTATAAAAGTGCTTATTTGTCGACGGTGTTATGCCGTGTGTAGCTAAAGATGCTAACCAGTTTGAAACACTATTAACTAAAAGAGTCAAAAATAAAGAAAGCATGCAACATATTGTCAATATTTTGATATAATCTGATCATGAGCAAACAGTCCATTTCACCCTTTCAAAACAGTAGCAAAATCAATGTCTCATCTTATTTTCAAATTAAACGGTGTACCTGACGACGAAGCGAACGATGTTCGCCAATTGTTAGATGAAGCCGAAATCGCTTTTTACGAGACGGATTCCGGCCGCTGGGGATTAGGCTATGCTGCCATCTGGATGAGAGAAAAAGATCAGTTAAACAGTGCCAAAAACCTTATTCAAGATTATCAAACGGAACGCTACCAACGAGTCAAGTCGGAACATGACGCGATAGAACAATCTGGCGATCGGGTTTCCAGGTTAGAATTTTTCTTGAGTTCCCCCATTAGGTATTCTTTGTTAATCATTTTTGCTGCGCTATTGGCTTACTTTACTGTTGTCCCTTTTTTTAAATAACCCAAAAACTTAACCCCCAAACCTGGCTTTCTCATGCAAAGCGATCCTCAACAGCTGATTAAAACCCACCAGAAATTAACCCATTCCGAAATGAAAAAAGTCGTGTCTCACTCTCAAAGAGAAAGCGATGGCTGGTTTATTAATTCTATTATGATCGAAGACTGCGAGGTTCCTTTTAAATATAAACGGAAAACTCAATACAAAAAGTTGAATAAAGGCCAAAGGATTAATTTGACCTATTACCCGCAGACAGAAACGGTAGCAGGTCTTGAATTCGAATCGATGAAGGTGGTTCGAATCAAGATCGCTTGAAGTTAGATTTAACTGCTGTAGGTTTTAAGCAGAAATTTTTGTTACTTTTTCATCTGCTTCGATTTGTTCTTCTTGCAGTAAAATTTCAGGTTTACCTTTAATTGCTTTAGCTAATACTTCTTTGTTTTCCGCAATTAACATACCGATACTTTCGACTTGCTCTTCGCTTAACCCATCAATTGATTTTTCAATCCACAGGCTGACATTTTCAGCGAGTTCCAGCATTTTATCGTAATTATCAGCTAATTTTTTATCAGTAAAAGTTTGATTAGAATCGCGATCTGACATATATAAAGTCACCACTGCCATAGGAGTGCTCCTGTATTGAGGTTGATAACCCCTTTTTCAAAAAGAGGTTTAGTTTCTATTTGCAACAGATACTACCTGTGCAAGTAGTGTTTTGCAACATAAAATTCAATTAGCCGACAATTTCTAATAACTCAATGTCAAACACCAAGGTTTCACAAGGTCCAATTGCCCCGCCAGCTCCTTGCTCACCATAAGCCAGAGAGTAAGGAATGGTAAGTTTCCATTTAGAACCGACTGGCATTAATTGCAGCGCTTCTGTCCAGCCAGCAATCACACCATTAACTGGGAATTCAGCGGGTTGACCTCTTTCGTAGGAACTATCGAAAACCGTTCCGTCAACCAAAGTGCCGTGATAGTGAGTCTTAACTTTTGCAGTTAACCCTGGCAAATCACCTTTACCGACAGTAATTACTTCATACTGAAGACCTGATTCGGTAACAACAACCCCCTCTTTTTTGGCGTTTTCTTCAAGATGACTTTTGCCAGTTTCCAAGGCACCTTTGGATTGCTCTTGTTTTTGCTGTTGCATCAGTTTGGTAACATGATCAAAAGCTGCCTGAATGTCCTGCGGAGAAAGGGCACTACCGACTTTAAGGAATGCATCTTTTAGTCCTTGAGCGACAACATCGATCTCTAAACCGTCAAATGACTGTCCTAATAATTGAGTGCCCATATTCATACCAATGCCATAACTAGCTTTTGATTCATGTGTTTCGTATTGATTGCTCATTTTTTACCCTAAGTTGTATATTGATTCTGAACAGCGGACTTTGAAAACCGGACTTTGAAAGCGCGAGATTATATCACACAAATAATAACGGTGATCTATCTGTCAGTGGATTGGCCTTAGCCAGCCTTAGTAGGGATAATATCAATTATTTTCTAATTGAGAGACAAAATCTGCAGCGCAGACAGGTTTCCCAAACAAGAAACCTTGCACATAATCACAATCAAGCTGCTTTAAAATAGCTAACTGCTGTTTTGTTTCGACGCCTTCCGCAACCACTTTTAAACCCAGCGCATGCGCCATAACAATGGTCGCATTAATCAGCGCTTTGTCAGCTGAATCAGTGATAATATCTCTGACAAAGCTGCGATCGATTTTAAGGATATCAAAAGGATATTGCCGCAAATAACTCATAGATGAATAGCCCGTACCAAAATCATCCATGGCAATACAAATCCCCATCTCTCCTAGCGAATTAAGTGATTCATCGATATAAGAATGCCCTTCCATCAAAACACCTTCGGTAATTTCTAATTCAAGATTACTGGCACTTAAGTGGTATTTGTTCAATAAAATCGATATTTTGCTGACTAACCCTGGATCTCTAAATTGGCGAGGAGATAGATTCACAGCAATTTTTAGTTCTCGTTGACAATCCTTTTGCCACCGAGCGATTTGACATAAAGATTGTTCTAACACGAACATTCCGATCAGATTGATCAAACCTGACTGTTCTGCGATAGGAATAAATTCCCCTGGTGGAATATTACCTAATGTAGAATTATGCCATCGGAGTAGTGCTTCTGCACCAACAATTTTGTTGCTTTTGATATCCCTTAGCGCTTGATAAAACACTTCAAATTCATTTCTTTCTAAAGCACCATGAATTTGCTCTTCCAGAGACAGGCGACGGGCCACTTCTTCATTCATCGAATCGGTAAAATAAGAATAGGTATTTCTGCCTTCATTCTTAGCATGGTACATTGCCGAGTCGGCATTACGTAACAAGTCTGAACTGCTGAGTCCGTCTTGCGAATAAACCGCAACACCAATACTAACGGTTAATAAAAGCTCTCTATTTTGAATTTTGAAAGCTTGTCTAAATTGAGCTAACAGGCTTTCGATAATTGGCCGAGCATCACTGGGATCGGTTAAGCCAGGCAATAATATAATAAACTCATCTCCACCCAGTCGACCGACTGTGTCCCCTCCTCGAATGACCGATGAAAGTCTCCGTGCAGCTTCAATTAACAACTTGTCACCTGTTTCATGCCCAAGAGAATCATTGACCTTTTTGAAATCATCCAGATCTAAAAACAACACCGCGACTAACTCATTGTTGCGCTTAGCATCCATGAGCAATTGATTGAGTCGATCTAAAGCCAAAAAACGATTCGGTAAGTCGGTCAATGAATCATAATGTGCCTGGTGTAAAATAGCCTGTTCCGCTTCCTTTCGCTCCGAAGTATCCAATATCATCGCACTAAAAAAAAGTTCGCCATTTTGAGTCCAACTCCCCAGAGTTAGCTCAATTGGAAACTCTTTTCCATTTTTATCAAGGCCAAACACTTCGTGAGTGATATTATTTTTGATAAGGCCTTTTCTTTGAACCGCTTGCTTAAACCCTTCTTTGTGCTGATTGAGTAATCGTTTTGGGATCATTTCAGTTAAGCGCATGTTCTTTGCCTCAGAAGCAGTGTATCCGAATAGCTTTTCAGAACCTGGATTCCATTCGACAATTCTATTTTGCTGGTTTACCACCACTACCGAGACCACATTAGATTTAAATACAGCGCTGAATTTAACTTCGCTTCTCAGGATTTCGTTTTCTGCAAACTTCCTTTCCGAAATATCTCTTGCGATGATTATTAATTGCTGACTATTCGGAATAGGGCTAATTCGCGCCTCATAATATTTCTGCTTACCTGCGATTTCAAGTAGGTAATCGAATGTAACCAATTGATTGGTTCGCACGACTTTACTAATATTCTGGCCAAATAACTCCGAGACACTTTTCGGCAAAACCTCTTGCATTCGCTTACCAAGAAAGGCTTCTGGGGGGACATAGAGATCGACAGACTGTCTAGCACGATATTTGATTATCTCGCCATTTTGCTTTATCAGGAAAAAGAGATCGGGTAAGGCATTGAAAATAGTGTCTAATACCAGCTCACCTTGATGAGCTTTATCTTCGGCTAAGCGACGGTCGCTGATATCCAGGAGTGAAGTGATCCGCAACTGCTTGTTTTCATGTAAAACCATCCTGCCACGGATCTCAACAGGAAACTCACTACCATCCTTTTTGCGTGCAAGCACCTGATAAGGTTTTTCATCCCCGGATTTAATTTTTTGATTGACTAAGGAGCGATCTTTCTCAGCAATCCAGTTGGTCCCAAACTGTCCTATGGCCTCATCTAAACTGTACCCGAATATTTCTTCGGCGGTTAAATTTTGCCCTAAACAAATGCCTTTTTCCGAAACGAAGATCGCTTCAAACCCGGCTTCATACAGGTTGTCCAATTTGATTTCTGTAGTTTTGTGCAAACGAGCTTTCATTTTATAAATTGACTAAATGCTGCCCGATGGCGGGATCAGGTGCTCAGAGCATTTTTTGATCACACATCCAGTTGTAACAATCGGTCAACATCTGATTTAGAGAAATATTGTTATTATAGCCTAGTTGCTGTTTGGCTTTTTTACAACTTACCTTTAATACTTCACTGACAATCAGTACTTTTTCGGGCGTCATATCGGGCTCTTTCTTGCTAAATCGAGCAAAAAAGACCGATATATGGCCGACAATATTTAATAACCAACGCGGCATCGGCTTGCCTGGCACCTTCTTGTTGAGCAAATCACCAATGACTTTGACGAATTCAACAAACGACGCATCGGCGCCAGATAAGATATAATTTTCACCTTTGTGGCCGACTTTAGCCGCTTGCAGGTGAGCCTTGGCAACTTCTTGAATATGGCAAAAACTGCCATATCCGGGCGGAACGCCAGGGAGTTTTTCATTAGCCACCATAGTTAACATTTGTGACCAGTTATGCGCATCCCACGGGCCGACTAAATGACAAGGGTTAAGGATCACCGCATCAAGCCCTCTATTTTTAACCGCCGCCTTCACTAGCTGTTCAGATTGGTATTTGGTCTTATAGTAGTTGGCAAAACACTGGTCACCCTTTTGCTTTGTATCTTCTGTAATCACTTGATCATTATGTAATCCATAAGCTGCAATACTTGAAGTATGGATAAATCGTTTAGCATTTTTGGCTAACGCAACTTCAATCATATTGGTAGTGCCTTGCAGGTTTATTTTAGTTTGCTGTTCATTCTTTGCCGACCACATGCTGGTATCAGCTGCGATATGGAAGATGTAGTCCACATTTTCCAGGCATGCGGTCATTAATGAATCGAGATCGAGAACATCGCCCGGCAACCAGTTTATCGGCATATTTTCGAAAGCTGAAATATTGGATGTAGGGCGTTTGATCGCAGTAATTTCTGCTCCTTCATTTACTAACAAATGAACCAGATTAGTACCAAGAAAACCGGTCGCACCTGTCACAAATACTTTCATTGACCAGCCTCATTCTTTGTTTGTTGTTTTTGTTCACGACGGGCATCAAAGGCAGCCATTTGTTCGGGAGTCGCTTTGCTTTGATGGTTTTCTTTCCATTCAGAATATGGCATGCCGTAAACGATTTGTCTGGCAGCGTCATAATCCACCGATTCACCGACTTCTTCAGCTGCGGCTGAATACCATTTTGATAAACAATTTCGACAGAAATCCGCCAAGATCATGAGATCAATATTCTGGACTTCTTTGTGATCATCGAGATGTTTTAAAAATCGTTTAAAAACCGCAGCTTCTATTTGTGTTTGGGTTTGTGGATTCATTGATTCTATTTCCTATGTGAATTATACGCTGTAGGTTGCGGGTGACGAAGGCCCCCCAACAAATTTCTGTATAGTATGGTTCAAATGTTCAAATATGCAAATGTAGAAGTTCCTTCGTCACCTACAGATTTTTCTGAAGAGATTGGAAAATAAATATTAGTTGATAGCAGTATTTTTTGATCTCACTTTTGAAAACACCCAAAAAATAATGCTTTTTATTTTTCCGGGAGCATCCTCCACCAAAGCAATCGTTGCTGGTAAAAGTAACGTGGTCAACACCGTCGAAAATAATAAACCACCGATAATAACATAAGCCATCGAGTAATAATAAATACCGCCTAAAGACGGTTTTTGGATAATGATCGGAACCAAACCTACTAAGGTGGTCAAGGCGGTCATTAAAATTGGACGGAGCCTTTCTTTACCACCCTGAATCATGGCTTTCGATCGTTCCCACCCTTCACGGCGATATAAATTGATGTGTTCTACCATCACAATGCCATTATTTACAACAACGCCAAGCAATAATAACACCGCAATAGAAGCTGGTTGGTCAAAATCAACCCCCGCAAGATACAACGTCCAGAAAGCGCCCGCTAACGCAAAAGGTAAAGAAATCATTAAAGCGACCGCCTGACGAATTGACTCAAACAAACTTGCCATTACGCCAAAAATAAGACCCAAAGCCAAAAGTAAATTGAGCACAAATTCTTGCTGACTTTCTTCCACAGCGCGCCATTGATTATTAAATTGCCAAGTATACCCTGCTGGCAATGGTAAAGGTTTTAGCAATTCGGTTAACTTTTTTTGCAATTCATTTCTTTGCCCTTTATCAAAACGTGCCCCAACCCAGATACTGGAAACTTTATTTTGCCGGTTGATTCGACTCGGTCCTTTTTGAGTCGAAAAAGATGAAATACTATCCATTGTGATAGTCGAACCATCTTGTTTAATCAGACTTAAATTCTTAATATCATCAACACGGGTATTTTCCATATTGCCAAGAATTAATTGCATCTCAACTTCGCCGTCTGGTCCTTTAAATCTTGGTAAACGCCGTCCTCTGAAAGTCATTTCAACCAGACTTGACGGCTCACCACTTGAAATACCATAAGCAGACATGCGGTCACGATCTAATTTGGCTTGCAATTCAAGTTGGCCTCCTTCAGATGTTGAGTAAAGATCAAAAAATTCGGGGATGGTTTCAATTAACGTTAAAGCCTGCTCACCAATTTCCCCTAACACTTCTGAATCCGGCCCCTGTAATTGAACACCAACCCGTTTACCACTATTTCGTCGCCAAAACGGTCCGTTATCTTGTACTTGAAT
>JAUUYO010000260.1 GCA_030590405.1 Kangiellaceae bacterium | reverse complement strand
GCCTTTATAAAAATTTTCTGCCTGTTTTAGATCGAGCGCAACCTTTTGATGATTAATTTTGTCAAAAAAACAACAAACAAACTCATGGGTTGAACGTATTTTATTCGGATAGATTTCCGCTAATTTGATTCCAGAACGGTTGAGTCGAACAACGCCGCTGATAGTGTCAAAGTCTTTTGGAAATAACCAGATTTCTTTGTCTCTTTGTTTGATGACCATTGGCAGAGCAGATAAATCAAAACCAAAGTGCTCGGCATAATATTGACTGACTTGTTTTAAAGTTTTTTTATCCACGGCCGAAAATGGTGTTTTTTCTGTCGCAGAATAATAATTTATTTTACAAGTTTTCGGTTTACTTAATGCCGCAACAAAAAAACCTTCGCTGTCATAAATCTGCGGTAATACATGCAGGAAACCTTCCTCTGTTACCGATTGCTCCGCGCCTTCAAACAAATGGTTTAATGGTTCAATCAGTGCGTCAGTTTGGCCCACCAGATGCAAAACCACTTGCTGGTTTTCTTCTGGTGATAAAGTACAAGTCGAATAAACTAATCGCCCGCCAGGCTTTAAACACTGATAAGCCGTCATAATTAATTGTTTTTGCAGTTTGGCGATCTCTTCGACTTTGCTTTTTTGCCAATTTTGCAAGGCTTTCTCATCTTTACGGATGGTGCCTTCGCCGCCACAAGGCGCGTCCAGCAAAACATAATCAAATAAACCGGATAAGCGCTCGCCCAATTTTCGCCCATCAAACTGAGTCATACAGGTATTGTAAACACCGCATCGAACCAGATTGGCATGCAGCACTTTGACCCGACTAGCCGACATCTCGTTGGCTAAGATCAGCCCCTGATTGCCGATCAATGCCGCCAACTGGGTAGTCTTTGAGCCGGGCGCTGCCGCCATATCCAAAATCATCGGATTGGCATCGTGCTCTTCTGTAACTAAGCTGTCTTTTGCAACCAGCCGATTTTTTGCAACTGGTCGTTTTTCAACCAATAGGGCAGATGGCGGCAACATGGAGCTGGCTTCTTGAATATAGAATAAACCTTGTAGATGCTCTGGCAGATTTCCCAAAGTCGACTGGTTTTCGATATTGCCATTTTGACTAACAGAATCACTTAATTTTATCCAGAAACCTTCCTTACACCAGGGAATTTGCTGGTAACTGAAACCGTATTGTTCCAGCTCCGCAAGAAACGATGTGATACTGATCTTGAGAGTGTTGATCCGCAGACTTTTTCGCAAAGGACGGCAACACGCACTGATAAATGGCTTAACTTGATGCTCTTTTAGAAAATGCTTTTGGGCATGAGATAAAAAGGCTTTTGATATTTTATCCGCCGAAATAACAGAGTTGCCATTAATACCCATGCTAAAATCTAACTCCAGGCATCATTGCGCTTACGCCCTCTTGAACTAAAAAACCAACCAAAAAGCATACCAGCTAAAATAGTGACTCCACCAGCAAAAAATACATCACGATAAAATCGAGTACTCATTGCGCTATTCGATTGTTTTAGTTGTTCTATTTCAATATTCATTTTTGCTATTTTTGTTTGCAGTTTTTGATTGATATTTTCGAGCGGTTGCATGGTTTTTATTTTACGCTCTAATGCTTGAATATTAGTTTGGTGTTGCTTAGAAAGTTTATCCATTTTACTTAATGCATCGTCTAATAAAATGTTAGCGGTCGGCTTAGGCGTCAGGAAATCAGATTTAACCCAGAACTCCCGCTGTTTAACATCTCGAACCCGGGTGAAACCGGTTTCAGTATTTTCACCAATGACTTCCAGTCGAGTGCCCGGCAATAACTTTAAATAAACCTTAAACTGGTTAGAAGGACCAGTACGACTCCAAAGCTTGGCCTTGTCATAGACATAAACCGACTTGGCTGATACTGCTTTGGTAAATACAGGAAAACAGACCAGACCTAAAAGGCACAAAATACTCAATAGTTTATTTTTCATGTTGCTAAGCCCTGATAGTTACATTAACAATGAATGCGTTTATCGTGTTAGTAAGATTAATTGGAAATTGTATCGCCTGTAATCGACTAAATAAAGCCTATTTATCCACTAAAGAGACCTGCGCCCGATAATTTTTGAAACTTAATAGGCAATTTTTGAAACCTGATAATCAAGAATTGCCGTCATTTGGTCATATTGTACTTATAATTTGAATGACAACTCCCCAAATGAATGGTTAAATAGCCACATAATTATCATGCCAAAAGGTTATATCGATGGCCAGTGAATTAGAGCTGAAATTAGCCGCTTGCCCAAATAAACTAAACGAAATCAAAGAATTAGATTTCCCCGGGATCTCTTCGCAAAGTCCATGGCAGACTAAACATCTGGCCAATGTCTACTTTGACAATACTGATTTCAAGCTCCGAGAGCTTGGTATCGGCATGCGGATCCGTGCCGTCGATGAGCGTCTGATCCAATGTGTGAAGTCCTCAGGTAAAGCGATTGGCGGCCTGCATCAACGAAATGAAGATGAAATCGACCTTGAATCCAATCAACTTGATATCAGCCGTATTCAAGAACCCTATCTACAAATACTGGTAGAAGAAGCTCTCGAAGATGGCGGTGAATTTAACCCCTGCTTTGAAACTAATTTTGATCGAACTAGTTGCGTGTTGACTTTTTCTGATTCTACCCGAATTGAACTGGCGCTTGACCTTGGCCTGATTGTCAGTGGTGAGAATACTTTACAAATTTGTGAGGTTGAACTTGAACTACTTGAAGGGAGCGCAGATTACATTTTCGCTATTGGTCGATATCTCATTAAAGAATTAAATCTCACTTTATCAAATGCCAGTAAGGCTCGACGAGGCTATAGCCTGTGCAAGGATTTTAATCCACGCCAAAAAGTCATGCAAGTGGCAGAGTTGAGTCAAGGTATCGAAGCGGAAAAAGCCTTTGAGCAGATTTGTTTTTCATCACTTAACCACTGGCAATTTTATGAAGTTTTTCTCGATAAAGACAATGCGCACGGCACTATCCTGGAGATGTATCGTGCGCTAATGAGTCTACAGCATATTTATCTGGTCTTTGGCGGTTTGATCCCGAGAAACGCAACCAAAGATTTACGCCATAGTTGGGATTGGTTGGGGGAAGCGATGCGTCCGATTGTTGATGCGGCCAAACATAAACGTTATCTGGTGCGCTACTTAAAATTAAAAGCTGATTGGGATCTGGTCGAAGAGCAGCAACAAAAAATTCAAACCGAATTGGTTGATATGATTAACAAGTTCAAATCACTATTGACCACTGAAAGATACAATTTAATGATGCTAAATATGTCGCAATGGCTATATAGCCGAGAATGGCGAGATCATATACCAGAAAACGAGAGAGACAATCTGCGCATGCCGATCGTCGATTTTGCTCGCAAGCAACTCGATCATATGCGAAAAGATCTTAAAAGAGATCTTGGCGTAAATCTTGAGCTTGAGCCGCAAGATTATTTCAAACAGATCGCCCATTTAAGAAGAGCGTTAGATACAGGATTGTTTTTTGGCAGTTTGTTTGATAGCCAAAAACGATTATCTTATCGACAACCCTGGCTGGATATTATCAATGGGATCCGTGAGCTACAAATGAATCAATATATTTCGGAGCTACAGCTAGAAAACCACCAACAAGACGAAACCATCGAATGGCTAGATAAGCGCAATAAACCGATCCTTGATGCGCTGGAAGAAACCAGAAAATCGGTCTTTAAAGCCAACCCTTACTGGGCTTAAATCGCCCCATATTATTAACCTGATACCATATTTGCGTAATAAAATGAAAAAACCAACTCACCGTATTTTTTTTGCGATTGAATTAAATCAAACGATTAAGACCCGACTGTTAGGTTTTCAAGACCGGTTGTTGACGATTGATGCCAACCCGATCAAAGCTGAAAATTTTCATATTACCCTTTGCTTTTTGGGCAATGTGTCTGAACCCAAAATAGAATCGATCCTGGATGGTCTAAATCCCCCTTCGATGACTCCTTTTAAAGTGAGCATCCATCACCCCTTGTATTTTTCCAATTCAAAAATAATGGGGTTAGCCGTCGATGATGGAAAAAAACAACTCGCTCGGTTAAAAAGTCATATAGAAAATCAATTGCAGGCCATCACTCACTTTGATTTAGAAAAACGCGAATACAAGCCTCACGTAAGCTTATTTAGAAAAGTCGAACAACTTCCTGAAAACTTACCGGTCTTTCAGCAAGATTTTTCAGTCGACTCTTTCTGCCTGATGGCATCGGTTCCAACTAAAAAAAGTGTTCGCTATGAAGTGATTGAGGAATGGCGATTAGGCAAAAATCAGTCCGTCAAAGAATCGTTGATTGGTTCGTAGGGAGTATTAGAGCGTTCCTTGCCTGGGACATAGGTAGCAAGGTAGGTGCACCAGGCAAGGAGCGGAAGCTTTAACTCGTAATACACCGATTTTTTCTGTGTCCTCTATATCGGATTACGGCCAATAATGCGGCCTAAT
>JAUUYO010000195.1 GCA_030590405.1 Kangiellaceae bacterium | reverse complement strand
CTTCAAAATTAATTTTTGGAGGCGTTAAATTCATGGAAGGGACCTCTTTCAATACGACTTCCTTCGCGCCAGGAGAAGGCGTATCCGAAAAGGAAACATTACCGTTTTTGTCTATCACACGATAAAGCTTTTTAGTTTTTTCGGTTTTTTGTGACGTTTCAGACTGTTTAGTCTCTTCAGAAAAAACTGAGTGACTTAACAACAAAACTAAACAGCTGAGCAAAGTCAACAACTGGCGGGATTTTAAATATCGCATAAGCCAATCCTATAAAAGATAATTAATACGAGTTATTCTTAATAATACTCATAGTATAAGCGTTTACAGGATTTCATCAAGCGGTCTTAATTTTATATGTGACAGATTGTCCATCTCTGAACATAAAGCTTCCGCATCCCGCTTATCCACATGGGTATGATGTATGCAGTTTTTGCAGGAGCAAAAAAACTGTCACCTTCCTTGCCTGGAGCGCCTGCTTTTTTTACCTACGCCCTGGGCAAACAAAAAAGCCGGTAAAAGTACCGGCTTTAGTTTTTTCCTGGAGCTTAGTCCCTGGAACCTGTCTGTTGATCACTTACAAACTGTAGTACATCTCAAATTCGACTGGGTGAGTGGTCATATTAAGATGAGTAATATCAGCAGATTTTAACTCAATGTAAGAATCAATGAAGTTGTCGCTAAATACACCGCCACGGGTCAAAAATTCACGATCTTTATCAAGGGCTTCCAGGGCTTGCTCCAATGATGAAGCAACCGTTGGAATTTCTGCCGCTTCTTCTGCTGGCAAGTCATACAAATCTTTATCCATCGGATCGCCGGGGTGGATTTTATTCTGAATGCCGTCCAGACCTGCCATCATCATTGCCGTGAATGCCAAATAAGGATTACCCGTTGGATCAGGAAATCTGACTTCAATGCGACGTCCTTTTTCGCTCGGTACATGAGGAATTCTGATCGAAGCACTTCGGTTTTTAGCAGAATAAGCCAGCATAACTGGCGCTTCAAAGCCTGGAACCAACCGCTTGTAAGAGTTAGTTGAAGCGTTAGTAAAGGCATTGATTGCACGGGCATGCTTGATAATACCGCCGATGTAAAAAAGCGCTTCTTCAGACAATCCACCGTATTTATTACCAGCAAAAATATTAACGCCGTCTTTGGCTAAAGATTGATGAACATGCATGCCGCTTCCGTTATCGCCAACGACAGGCTTAGGCATAAAAGTAGCTGTTTTTCCGTAAGCATGGGCAACATTATGAACCACATATTTTAAAATTTGAGTTTCGTCGGCTTTTCTAACCAAAGTGCTAAACAGAGTGGCGATTTCATTCTGGTTGGCAGTCGCTACTTCATGATGATGCGCTTCTGTCATAACCCCCATCTCTTCAAGCACTAAACACATTTGAGAACGAATATCTTGTGATGAATCTACTGGCGGAACAGGAAAATAACCACCTTTAACACCCGGACGATGTCCCATGTTGCCATCATCATAGCGACGATCTGAGTTCCAGGCTGCTTCATTTGAATCAATTCTATAAGATGCGCCTTTCATATCGATACTGTAGCGAACATCGTCAAACAGGAAAAACTCTGGTTCTGGGCCAAAATAAGCGGTATCTGCAATACCGGTTGATTTTAAGTAAGCTTCGCCACGACGAGCAACCGAGCGAGGATCGCGATCATAACCTTGCATGGTCGCAGGTTCTAAAATGTCGCATCGCACGTTCAAAGTAGAATCTTCGCAAAAGGGGTCCATTACCGCAGAATCGACATCAGGCATTAACACCATGTCCGAGTCATTGATGTCTTTCCAGCCAGAAATCGACGAACCATCAAACATTTTACCTTCTTCTAAAAAGTCTTCATCAATACAACGGGCAGGCAAGCTCACATGTTGCTCTTTGCCTTTGGTATCGGTGAATCGGAGATCGACAAAAACGACATCGTTTTCTTCCATCATGGACAGTATTTTATTTTCTGACATGCGCTTAATTCCTCAAACTATGAATTTAAAAATATTTAGAGAGTGACTCGCTTTATGCGATTATTGATCCTTTATAAGCAATCTGGGTGCCAACTTATTTTAGAGTCCAATAAATTGCTTACAGACGATAGAATGGATGCTTTACTCCCTTTTTGAAGTGCCAGGCTGACACTTGCAGCACCTTTATGGTGCATAAAACCCGGCCAAAGCACCCTATTGATGCATGCAAGATGGAGGCTATCAAGCTAAATTAACATTATTACTGATGCCCTGGAAACTGACATTGCCGAGTAACTTTGAAAAATTTCGACTAAGCTTAAAGTAGGTCCTTTCTCACGGTAATGTTGAATTATAAGCCAATTATTTTAAAAATACCTGTTTCGAATGAATAAAAAATATACAGAGCAAAAATAAAACGAAACCTCTCATCCATCTGCCTCTTATACACAAATATTGAATTTTTTCTCGAAGTTAACAATAAATGACGACATAAGCCTCCCCCCTTTACTAAAGGGGGGTTGAGGGGGATTCTTCAGTGTACAGTGCGTATAATCAGCCTATTCATTACCCTTGACTTCTTAAAATCTCCCCTAGCCCCTCTTTAGTAAAGAGGGGGAACATATCACATAAAACCTTAACTTATTGATTTTATCCAATAAGAAGTGATCAAGAGACAGCTTTTTTTGCAGCCTATTTATTGCCGCTATATATTCGTTTTTGGACACCTTATTTTAATGCCAATCGACAGATGAGGTTAACTTAATAAACATAACCATCTGTTTATTGTTATAATTTGATTCAGTTACTTGTATTTCTGAATAATAACTCTAAATTTAGAAAGCGCTTTAGCAGATAGGTAGTCGTTCATCCTTGTTTTGGAATTAGCCTTTGTCAAAATCTTCAAATAGACATTTCCGCAGTCATGTGATTATCTGGTTTTTACTGGTTGCCGGTATAATTTTGGCAATTACCGGTTATACCATTTACCGCAGCGCAGAAGTCTACCTCATCCAAAAATTTCAACACCAACAAATGCTGCTTGCGCAGACCACTGCCAGCTTGATTGATGGTGATAGCCACCGAAAGTTTCATTCAAAAGACGCAATGAAAACAGCAGCTTATGAGCGCTATAACAATGCACTGATGAAAACCATGGAAATGGACCATTTTGCCAGCTTTATTTATACCGTTAATATTCCAGCCAAAGCCAATCAATTAAAATATGGATTAATACCCGACATTCGCGATGACAGCGCGCAACAACAAGACCGACTTTATACGGCAGGCATGACGCTGACACCGTCAGATGGTTTTAATCAACTAGTCAACAGTTTCTATAAAGGCAATCGTCCAGCGGCAACCCAGTTACTCAGTGATGCAAATCATGCTCAAAAATATATTAGTTTAGCGATCATTAGAGATAAACGACAAAAGCCTGCTGGCGTGGTAGTGATTGAAATATCAAATCGGCAGATTGTGGCATTAAAAGGCAATTTATTGGAGTCGATGTTGGTCACCATCAGTTTACTTTTTATTAGCTTGCTGGTTGCTTCCATCTTTTTTGCCCGTAAAATCACCAGCCCATTTGAACAGCTGACCGATGCAATTGAGCGCTTGATCAAAAATGATTTTAACTTCAATTTGTCACTCTCTGGATTTGGCGGTTATACCCATCTGGCTAAACAGTTCAACCTGATGCTGCTAAAATTACAAGTCAGCCGTAACGAGTTAGTAAGCACCAACAAAGCATATAGCCGCTTTGTACCGCACCAAGTGCTCAAATTAATTAGCCCAAACGGAATAAAATCGACTAGTTTAGGCGATTGTATTGAAAAAGAAATGACCATTTTGTTTTGTGATATTCGCGGTTTTACGCGATTGTCGGAATCGATGCCACCCCATGAGAGCTTCCGATTTATTAATCGCTATTTACAAATAATGGTTCCGGTAATCAATAAAAACGGCGGAACGATCGACAAGTATATGGGTGACGGTATTATGGCGCTGTTTCCCAATTCTGCCGATCAGGCGCTAGATGCGGCGACAGGCATGATGAGCGCATTGGCTAAATATAATAAAAAACTGGCCGCTAATAACTTGCCGATTGTCGAAATCGGTCTGGGGCTACATAGCGGTAAAATGATGCTGGGTACGGTTGGTACTAGCTCTCGGATGGACGTTACCGTAATTTCCGATACGGTGAATGCCGCTGCGAGGATCGAAGCGCTAACCAAAACATTTAAAACCCCGATCCTCATCTCTGAACAATTACGTCTTCGACTCGATCGCTTTGATAAACAGAATTTACGTTTTATTGCTACTTGTGCCGTGCAGGGTAAATCTCAACCAATGACTATCTATGAGGTGTTTTCTCAGGATCCGATCAGTATAAGAAACGAAAAGCTCAGCAATCAGAATGGTATGATCAGAGGTTGGGAATTTTATAAAAATGGTGAAACAGATAAAGCTGTCATGCAATATCAAAGATTAATGGAAAAGAGCCCAATGGATAAATCGTTGTTAGCCTTAATTGAAGCGGTTCAAAAAGGACGGTTATAACAACTTCTAACCACAATACGCAGTAGAGCATACTGAGTGACCCATTGCGCAGATATGATACCAGCAAATAAAATCACAGAGATATGACTTTGAATATTTGGAAAAAAACTTTCGACTTAGAGCAGTTGAACGCCTCTCGTAAAAATACCATGGTAGAAACTCTGGGCATTATGGTAACCGAAATTGGTGAGGATTATCTTCGCGCCACGATGCCGATCGATAGTAGAACCCACCAACCGATGGGAATTATGCACGGCGGCGCATCTGTTGCGTTGGCGGAAACGATCGGTAGTATTGCTGCCAATATGGCAGTGAATAATGAGCATTATTGTGTAGGACTGGATATCAACGCCAATCACCTGAAAGCGGTAAGAAGCGGGCTTGTGTATGCCACCACCCGACCAATCCATGTGGGCAGAAGTACCCATGTTTGGGATATTCAAATCAAGGATGAGAAGGATAAGCCGGTGTGTATTTCCCGATTGACCATGGCGGTGTTAAAAAAGAGTTAACACCATTGGTTATTCTTTCAACTTCCATTGCAACGTCTCACCGGCAAAAAATGGCACGATAGGACTGCCATTTGGCAATATAATCTCATTGGGTACCTGCCAGGGCTGTTTGACTAAAGTGACCGTGCCCTCGTTACGCGGCAATCCGTAGAAATCGGGGCCAAAATGACTGGCAAAAGCTTCTAACTTGTCAATGATGCCTAGCTCCTCAAACACCTGAGCATACAGCTCCAGGGCACTCCACGCGCTATAACAACCGGCACAGCCGCAGGCGCTTTCTTTACGATCTTTCTGGTGAGGGGCAGAGTCGGTACCGAGGAAAAACTTGCTGGAACCAGTGGCGATCACTTCTCTAAGTGCTTGTTGATGGATATTACGCTTCAAGATCGGCAGACAATAATTGTGAGGTTTAATTCCGCCCACTAACACATCATTTCGATTCATCATTAAGTGTTGAGGGGTGATAGTCGCGGCAATGTTATCGCCCGCCTGGGTAACAAACGCCACCGCATCTTTGGTAGTAATATGCTCTAATACAACCTTAAGATCGGGAAAGCTATGCACAATTTTATCTAAAACCGTATCGATAAAGACCTTCTCTCGATCAAAAATATCCACTTCGGCTTCAGTTACTTCGCCATGAATTAATAAAATAACTCCTTCATCCGACATCGTTTGTAACACGGGGTAAAGCACTTCAATCTCTTTAACCGCGGCATCTGAGTTAGTAGTTGCGCCGGCAGGATAATATTTTATTGCGGGAATACCCGCCTTTTTGGCGTCAATCACCGTTTGAGAGCTAGTCAGATTAGTCAAATATAAAGTCATCAGCGGATCAAACTGATTTTTATTAGGCACCGCGTTCAAAATACGGTTTTTGTAGTCATTAGCCATTTCGGCATCGGTGATTGGCGGCACCAGGTTGGGCATCACAATCGCGCGGCGAAAACAGCGAGCGGTGGCAGCAACGGTTTCAGCAAGCATATCGCCATCTCTCAAATGTAAATGCCAATCGTCAGGGGCCTGGATGGTTAATTCTTGCATAAGACTCAATTCTCTTAGGTGATGCCCTTTTATTCGGGGTCTGTTGACTAGTTTAGCATTTTGCCGCTCAGGATTAACCCTGTTTGATCGATATATCGCTAACCACAGGACCATACTTCGCCAGTATATTCCAATTAACAAATGAGTCTGAAAGAAGTGGAGTCATTTAAGCCATATTTCTATCGGGTTCAAAGATCTGATTAAATAATTTCCTTCGTTCTTTTTGAAGTAATTCTGCCGCTTCATT
>JAUUYO010000052.1 GCA_030590405.1 Kangiellaceae bacterium | reverse complement strand
TGTTTGGCAAGTTGAACACATTGCTTGAGAGAGCGAATAGAATGACCAATCTTCATTCCGGTATCCCAAAGTAAGGTAATATAGTTGGTGAGTTTATCGATTTGTTCTTTACTGGTTTTACCTGGTGTCAAAATCAACAAATCGATATCTGAAAAAGGATGCAGTTCACCGCGGCCATATCCGCCGACAGCCACTAACGAGTATTGATTGCTAATCTCCAGGTATTGCCATAATTTGATCAGCAATTTATCGATGTGTTTTGCCCTGGTCGCCACTAATTCTCTGACGTTTACGCCTTGAGAAAATTTCTCTTTGATAAAATCATAGGATTTAGATTCAAAGAATTTTATTTGAGTCAGAAGGTTTTTTTCTGCTAGGATATCCAGGTTAAAATTTGATCTCTCTATGGACATATCAAGCGCTACGAAGTCTGGCTTTCGACAGGTCAAGCCTGATTTTCGAAAGAACAATTGGAACGTTGTTTATCAATTGGCGCTTGATTTGAATAACAACATTAGACATAAACTTAAATCTCTTCATTGGAACGTTTAGTGAGTACCTCAACACCATCGGCTGTCACCAATAAAGTATGCTCCCATTGGGCAGAAAGGCTCTTATCTTTTGTAACAACAGTCCATTCATCTCTTAATACTCTTGAATGTCGTTTTCCCGCGTTGATCATGGGTTCGATGGTAAAGGTCATGCCTTCTTTTAATATTGGTCCAGTGCCTTTTTGTCCATAGTGTAGAACTCGAGGCTCTTCATGGAAGCCTTCACCAATACCATGCCCACAATATTCCCGTACAACGCTAAATCGAGCCGCGTGTGCGTGTTGGGCAATAGCGTGACCAATGTCACCCAGATGTACACCAGGTTTGACCATGTTGATTGCCAAATAGAGGCATTCTTGCGCATTATTCGCCAGTCGTTCCGCAAGAATTGATTTTTTACCGATAAAAAACATCGCCGAACTATCACCATGAAAACCATCTTTGATTACGGTGATATCAATATTAATCATGTCGCCGTCTTTGAGCTTTTTGTCATTCGGTATGCCATGACAGATCACATGGTTTAACGAAGTGCAAATGGATTTTGGAAAACCGTGGTAGTTAAGTGGCGCAGGGATCGCTTTTTGCTCATTAACGATATAGTCGTGGCAAATCTGATTGAGCTCTTCAGTGGTTATACCTTTTTTGACATGAGGTTTTATCATTTCTAACACTTCCATCGTTAATCGACCTGCGATCCGCATTTTGTCGATTTGCTCAGGAGTTTTGATAATAATGGACATCTTGGTTACCTAAATCATTTTGATAGTAGGTATTTTACGGCAATTCGGTTAGATTGAACAATACAAAAATTATGGGTATTAGAGGGTAGAGTGCTATCGACCTGATGGATTTCTGCGAATATAATTAACTTAAAGCCGTCTATTAAAAGCTAATAATAAAACTTTAGATAAAACATTGCCTACTTATACAAGTAGGTGTAGGATGAGTAGTAGAAATGGCAAAGTACACAAACTAAAGCACAACAAATAACCCCTGCGATTAAGTAGTTCAATTATTAAACACTTAATCAGATTTACAATTAAATTAATAACTAAAGATTAAGTGGAGAATACAATGGACGATAATCGTAAACAAGCACTCACGGCTGCGTTAAGCCAGATAGAAAGACAATTTGGTAAAGGTTCAGTGATGCGCATGGGGGAAGTCCAGGCGCAAAAAATGGATACTATTTCTACAGGCTCGCTCGGTTTGGATATTGCGTTAGGGATTGGTGGCTTGCCAAAAGGTCGGGTGGTAGAAATTTATGGTCCAGAATCTTCCGGTAAAACCACATTAACGCTACAAGCGATTGCAGAGTGTCAAAAGCAGGGCGGTACTGCGGCCTTTATTGATGCGGAACATGCGCTTGATCCAATTTATGCTGAAGCGTTAGGGGTTGATCTGGATAGTTTACTGGTTTCTCAACCGGATACCGGTGAACAGGCATTAGAAATTTGCGATATGCTGGTTCGTTCGGGGGCGGTTGATCTGGTGGTTATTGATTCAGTGGCGGCGCTAACACCTAAAGCAGAAATTGAAGGAGATATGGGTGATTCTCATATGGGTCTGCAAGCGCGTTTAATGTCTCAGGCGCTACGTAAGTTGACTGGTAATATCAAACGCACTAACTGCATGGTGATTTTTATCAATCAAATTCGAATGAAGATCGGTGTGATGTTTGGTAGCCCAGAAACAACCACTGGTGGTAACGCATTAAAGTTTTATGCCTCGGTTCGTTTAGATATTCGACGAATCGGTGCAGTCAAACAAGGTGATGAAATTGTTGGCAATGAAACTCGGGTTAAAGTCGTTAAGAACAAAGTGGCTCCCCCGTTTAAGCAAACGGAATTCCAGATCCTCTATGGTAAAGGTACTTCAAAAATGGGAGAAATCATTGATTTGGGTGTCAAACAGGGAATTGTTGACAAAGCAGGTGCCTGGTATAGTTATAACGGCGACAGACTTGGCCAAGGTAAAGCTAAAGTAGCTGATTTTTTAACCACTAATCCTGATATAGCGGATGATATCGAAAAGCGTCTTAGAGCAGAATTATTGCCTTCCAATGATGAAAAAGCCGATAAAGCCAAAAAAGCCGAAAAAGTCACAAAGTAAGCACTAAGGTATTGAATTAAGAGGAGCTACGGCTCCTTTTTTGTTTATCCATCTTTCAATGTGACAAAAGTTTATTGATGGGAGTGGGGGCTTGCTTGTGTAACAAAAGGGGCGGATTTTGATCAAATAGCGCTGGAAATAGTTGATTAAGTCAGGCTCAAGTTAAGGCTCAAAGTTAAGATGCTGAAGTTAATCTTGCTATTTTCAAGCTGATAGAGGAAGATATTTATCTCGGCATAAATTCCAGCCAAATGTTTGAAATATCGGAGTAAATGATGAAGAGTTTACCAATTAAAATTTGCATCGTTGTTGGCTTGTTGAGCCTGTTGTCAGCCTGTAAAATAAGCCCACCAGTGACCACTGATTACGATACCAGTTATGATTATTCTAAACTTCGAAGTTATGCCTGGGTAGCTGCGAAAGATCCATCAAAAGTCTCTACTCTTGATAATCGTCGCCAAATCAATGCGATTGAGACGGTTTTAAACCGCAAAGGTTTCAATAAAATCAACCAACAAGCCAAGCCTGATTTTCTTTTACGCACTCATACCATTACCGATAAAAAAATCGATGTAAATACATTCTATAGTATTTGGGGTTATTACCCTTACTACCACCATTATCATGGACCGCATTATTATAACAATACTGTTGTGAGGGAATATGAAGTGGGTACTTTAGTTTTGGATATTGTTGATCCAATTAAAAAAGAAATCATATGGCGAGGCTCAGTTTCACGAAAGCTGGGAGTCTACCGTAACAGGAGTCCAGAAGAGAGAGCCTCGATTGCGTTAACCAATGCTGAGTTCTTGCTTGCCAGTTTTCCACCCGGTAGAGTGATGACTGACAAGTAATTAATCTATCTGGTGTTGTAGTTATCCCGACAAAACGGCAATCAAGACTAGCCGATTCTATTACCTTCGATTAAAATGCTCCAATGAATGATAATTGCGAGGTTGCTTTTGATGCCGATGAGTTCAAAAAAGCGATCAGCTCTGGGTGCCGAATGCTGGCCATTAGAGAGCATAGTGAAAAACAAATCCGATTAAAGCTACTTAAAAAAGGGCTTGGCTTGCAGGCTGTGAATCATTGCCTGGACTATCTGAACAATGAGAACTGGTTGTCTGAAACTCGATTTTGCAATGCGTTTATTCGTTCTAAAGCTGCGAAAGGCCAAGGTCTGATCCGGATCGAATTAGAGTTATTGCAGCAGAACATCTAACAATCGATCATTGATCAACAGCTTGAGCTGGAAGATATCGATTGGCAGGTGATTTGCGAAAAAACTTTATTGAAGAAATTAGGCTTAGCTAAAGAAGGTCTATCTGGTGGAGTCTCAGGAGCTTCATCATTTGATCGATCTAATGCTTGGGCAAACTCTGCAGCAACAAAATCAGCCCAATTGATGAATAAACAGCGAGTTAAACTGGAAAATTTCCTTCGATATCGAGGTTTTTCCGGTGAACAAATAAAAATAGCAATGACTAAGCATCTAACAATTGAATACCAGGAGCTCAATTAAGTGAGTATGACAACCAGTGAAATCCGTGAAGCCTTTTTGAATTATTTCGAAAAAAATGGTCATCAACGAGTCGATTCTGCATCCTTGGTTCCCGGTAACGATCCTACCCTTTTATTTACCAATGCTGGCATGGTTCCTTTTAAGGATTGTTTCCTCGGCAGTGACAAACGCTCTTATGTTCGAGCGACCAGTTCTCAGCGTTGTGTAAGAGCCGGTGGAAAACACAATGATCTGGAAAATGTTGGCTATACCGCTCGCCATCATACTTTTTTTGAAATGTTAGGTAACTTCAGTTTTGGCGATTATTTCAAACAAGAGGCGATCCAGTTTGCCTGGGAATTTCTAACCGTGACGCTTGGATTGCCTGCTGACAGGTTATGGGTAACGGTCCATGAAACGGATAAAGAAGCGGAAAAGATCTGGTTTGACGAAATCGGTATCGACAAAAATAAATTCTCCAGACTGGGTGATAAAGACAATTTCTGGTCGATGGGTGACACAGGACCTTGTGGGCCTTGCAGTGAGATTTTCTATGATCATGGAGAAGCCGTAAAAGGTGGTCCCCCAGGCAGTCCGGATGAAGATGGTGATCGTTATATCGAAATCTGGAATCTGGTATTTATGCAGTTCAATCGAGATAAAGATGGCACCATGACTCCATTACCTAAACCGTCAGTCGATACAGGCATGGGGCTGGAAAGAATTACAGCGGTGATGCAATCAGTACATAATAATTATCAAATAGACCTTTTTGCCCAACTGATTGAATTTATAGCAGCAAAATTAGATAGAAATGATTTTGAAAATCAATCGCTGAGAGTGATAGCAGACCATATTCGATCGTGTGCCTTTATGATTGTCGATGGCGTTTTACCAGGCAACGAAGGGCGGGGTTACGTGTTACGAAGAATCATCCGACGCGCCGTCAGACATGGCAATAAATTAGGGGCCACACAGCCGTTTTTTAACCTGTTAGTCGATGGCCTGGTGAATGTTATGGGTCAGGCTTACCCAGATTTAGTTAATAAACGGGACTTCATCGTTAAAACGCTGTTAATCGAAGAGCAGCAGTTTGCTCGCACTTTGAGTAATGGTATGAAAATCCTTCAAGCCTATATCGATGAAATGCAGGATGCAGTTATTGATGGCGAAATGGTTTTTAAGCTAAAAGATACTTACGGATTTCCTGACGATTTGACTGCCGATATTGCCAGAGAAAAAGGTCTAACCATCGATAAGGATAAATTTGATCAATTGCTGTTGGTACAACAAGCTAGTGGGCGAAATCAGTCGAATTTTGAAGTGGACTATAACGATAACCTGGACGTTCAAGGTCAAACTCAATTTATTGGTTATAAACAGCTTGACGGGCAATCCAATGTGGTTGAGTTGTTGATCGATGGTAGCCAGGTGGATGCTATCACTACTGGGACTCAAGCGGGTATTGTGCTATCAGAAACGCCTTTTTATGCCGAGTCTGGTGGACAGGTTGGAGACAAGGGGCTGCTCAGTGGTGAGGGGTTTGAATTTGAAGTCCAGGATACCATAAAAGTACAAGATGCATTTTTACACAAAGGAATTGTTCGCTCTGGCACGATTCAAAAAGCAGAAAGAGTGATTGCCACAGTTGATCAGGATAAACGTCATGAAATAGAGCTAAACCATTCAGCCACTCACCTGATGCACGCTGCGCTACGCAATATTCTCGGAGAGCATGTACAGCAGAAAGGATCATTGGTTGATAGTGAGCATTTACGTTTCGATTTTTCTCACCCAGTAGCCGTGACTGCAGAAGAGTTGGTATCAATAGAAAAATCGGTCAACCATCATATTCGGGCTAATTATTTAGTTGAAACTCAGGAAATATCCATTGAACAGGCAAAGTCTCTAGGGGCTATGATGTTATTTGGGGAAAAATACGGTGAAAGTGTTCGGGTCTTATCAATGTCTGAGTTTTCGGTCGAACTCTGCGGTGGTACTCATGTAAAAAGAACCGGCGATATCGGCACATTTAAAATTATCAGTGAGCAGGGGATTGCATCTGGGGTTAGAAGGATTGAAGCGATTACTGGCGATAGTGCGGTTGAATACACCCAAAAGCAAGGTTGGTTGATCTCCAAACTGGCTTCTTCATTAAAAACTGACCGGCTATCCTTGAACGATAAAGTCGATCAGTTGATTATGAAGTCTAAACAGCAAGATCGTGAAATCGACAAATTAAAAAACAAGATCTCGTCAGCGCAAGGCAGTGATTTACTGGATGCCAAACAAATGGTGGGGGATATCCCATTACTGGCAACTAAAGTTGAGGGAATGGACGCTAAGTCTTTGAGAGTGTTAAGTGACCAGATAAAAAGTAAACTAGGATCGGGAATTATCGTACTTTCAACAGTTAATGATGGTAAAATTAGCTTAATCACCGGCGTGAGTAAAGATTTAACCAACAAATACCACGCAGGTAATCTGATGCGAGAGTTGGCTTCCAGGCTCGATGGAAAAGGTGGTGGACGCCCTGATATGGCCCAAGGTGGTGGTAACAATGTTGCTGCACTTGATGATACACTTGCATGGGTTAAGGAATGGGTTGCCTTACAAAGTTAGCCATATTTGCAAAAAAATCGATATAGACTGACTAAATTGAATAAAAAATATTATTTCACAGAAAAAAATTAAATAAGTGACGGGGATATAGTCTATTGTTATACTTGCGTCCCTTTTTATGTAGGACTTAAACTGCAAAGGATGCAAAAAGTCTAAAGAACCATATTTTGTAAGGAGATTGGCAATGCTAATTCTAACTCGTCGTGTCGGCGAAACATTAATGATCGGTGACGATGTCACTGTTACAGTTTTAGGTGTTAAAGGAAATCAGGTGCGTATTGGTGTTAATGCGCCCAAAGAGATCTCAGTGCATCGAGAAGAAATCTACATGCGAATACAACGCGAAAAGGAAATGGCTTCGGACGAATAGGCTGAGCTTCCTTTCTCTTTGAAATGATTGCCTGAATTGATAAAAAAACGTTTGATTTTTAGTATCAATCAGGTAACATTCCATCCCGCAAAAAGCAGCAAGTAATTTGGCTGTTTTTTGCAAATTAATCGAGTTTTATACCGGAGAGATGGCCGAGCGGCTGAAGGCGCTCCCCTGCTAAGGGAGTATGGGTTTTATAGCCCATCGAGGGTTCGAATCCCTCTCTCTCCGCCATTATTTATGACGCAGCATTCACAATGCAAGTCAGAAACAAAAGACTTGTTTGCTGTTTGGAACAGAGAGGGTTCGAATCCGATAAGAGGGTTTGACCAAATTGCTCGCAATTTAGAACATCGGAAGAATGACGATGGCCCCGAAGGGGTGAGCGAAGCGAATAATCCCTCTCTCTCCGCCATTATTGTTTTAGAAAGTATTATTTATCGATATTGTTTGACAAAGCAATAGTCGAAATGGATAATACCGCTCCTTTCGACCATCAGGTTGAAATAAGCACCAAATAACGCGCATGTAGCTCAGCTGGATAGAGTACCTGGCTACGAACCAGGCGGTCGGAGGTTCGACTCCTTCCATGCGCGCCATATCTAAAAGGGTTAACAGGTAACTGTCAGCCCTTTTTTGTTTGCCCAAGGGTTGGACTGTGTGTCACAAAGAGGCGTGGATGTCAGTATGCCTGATAAATACGACCGACACCTATGAGATTACCGACATAGAATGTCTCTTGAGAACCCAAGTAACCTGGATGAGTTCAGGGTTGAGGTTTGTATCCAGAGAAGCGTCTTGTAAGCAGGCGTTCCATTCCTCCAGAACTTCGAATAATTTAAAACTGATTTATGTGTTGTTATTTTTCCATTCGCGTGCCCAAGAAATATTTTAAGGCGCTCTAGAGGAATGCCTGCTGCACGTAAACGGCGACAAAAAGTGTGACGAAGATTATACATACCTTTGAGAATGCCTTTTCCGTTGGTAATCCGGCTTTTCCCCAACCCCGTCTCCATGAGCTTGTTCTGATACTCTTCACCAGATTGTTTTTATAGGTAAAAACATATTCAGGATGAATACCGTGTCTATTTCCAATAACGCTTACTACGCCATGCACGTTATGGACTAGCACTCTTTCTACGAATCCAGCTGATTAATCCAGGTTGAACAATGTTTTTTAACAATTGTCGATAACCAATATATAGGCCGCGATATTGGTTTTATTCGTCCAGGTCTTCGCCAGTTAGAACATGAAAGTCATCTTGCTTTCTTGAGAAAGTGGATATTTTGCTGGTATCAATCGACTATAAAAAAGACCTTTCAGTATAGAAAAAAATGAGGTAATATTATTCGATTTTCATAAGAATAGCTAATGATTTAATCTCAAATTGAGGTTGGGCAATGTGTTATCACCAGTAAGGAGATTGGTTTGTTAAGCAATTTTTTGCAACTCAGTAAATACCGTTTTACCCTGGAAGCTGTCGATAAAATAATACTCCCTCATTATAAAGGTTCAACCTTTCATGGCGGTTTTGGTCATGCGCTGAATAAAATATCTCCCCGCTGGTATCGTTATTTTTTTGAAGCTGGCAACACCAATAATAAAGACTGGCCTAAACCTTTTGTTATTTTACCGCCACTGGATGAACTGGAAAGCTACCCTAAAGGTCATCAGTTTACTTGTGAACTCACATTGTTTGGCGAAGCGACGCAACATTACTCTATCTGCGAGGCTGCTATAGAATATCTGGGGATGCAAATGGGATTGGGGTACAAACAAGGCAGATATAAAATTGTTGCTATTGAAAGTGCCACTGTGAACAGTGATAACACTGTTAAAAATCATATCTTACTAGCTAAAGACATCATAAAATCGCGTACCTCTACTTTATCTAACAACCGATTATCATTTATTTTTCCTTCACGGTTACGACTTAAAAGTGTAAATCGACTTCATCGCCAAGCCCCGTCATTTCAACTGATTATTGAGCGTTTGTTAGGACGGTTAAAAACTCTTGATAGAGCATATTCCGGGATGAGAGAAAATGATAGCTCTGAGTACAAAGAATTAATTGAAAAAGCAGCAGCAATAACCATTGAAAATCAAAATATACATTGGGATGACTGGAATAGATTTTCTGGAACACAAAAGAAATGGATGAAGTTTGGAGGCTTAATTGGAAATATTAGTTATTGTGGTGATTTAACGCCTTTTTTTCCTTATTTAGCAATTGGTGAATGGATTCATATAGGCAATAAAACAAGTTTCGGATTTGGGAAATACGTTATGAACAATATGGAGTCATTAAATGAATCAAATTAGTTTACCACTATGTATCGGTAATCCCGAGGATTATTCAGAAATAAATAGAGAGAATAAAAATGAATTTCGTGGAGCTACCTTTAGTCGCTTTGTGCTTCCATTTTCTTATAATATAGAAAAAATATTAGACCCTAACGTAAGTTCGATGCAGGCAGAATTGAATTATAGAGTTACTTCAGGAGATAGTTCATCCTTTGCTCAACGGAAAAAATATTTCACTCACGAAACAGCACTGACATTATATGAGCGGGCGTTATGGTTGGAGATGTCTGATAAATGGTCAGATACAGATTGGGCTCATGAAAAAATAACTATCTCGTTAAGGAATAAAGAATTTAAAATAGGTATGTTGCCTCCCCGTATTGTGTTATTTGAGGCATTAAAAACTAAGAGAAATGTAAAAGACGAAAATAAAAATAGATTAGGTATATTGAGTGATAACGATGCAAATATATTGAACTCAGGTTTTCTTTTTGTTGATTTGTACTTTCCTGAACAAACAGAAGTTCCTCAGTTAGATGATTTATTGGAATTTAATGAACATTTTCGCTATTTCGAAAGACCTTATAAAAGCCATGAAAAGGATTTTGGTAAAATATTTAAAAATGTTCCAATTGATTACACCGATAATGGCGCTACAAAAACAATCAAAGACATGGATGAATTTGAACGTTATTTCGAACGATGGGCAAATTTATTGGACATACCGCTCGAACAGGATAACCAATTTTTTCGTTTATTTCCCGAAGAATGGGCAAAAAATGCGAGAGCTGTGAGTAATGATAATAGACAAACTGATCCCAATAAAAATTGGCAAATTTATGCAGACAACCGAACCTATGTTTGGACCGCGGCCTTTCTAAAGAACGGAAGTGAAACTTTAAAGAATCAATTTGCCTCTAACTCTACAGCTGAATTTGAACCAAAAAATTACGGTCATTGGCTCAAATTATTGAATGTGGATAAACCTGGTTTTGATGTGAATAAAACAGCGTATTCACCACAAGATACTCATGAAGATATTTCAGAGTTTGAAAAAAACTGGCTAGATCAAAGAACTTATAAGCGTTGGAAACATGTAGGTACGTTATATGGCTATTCTTATCATAGTGGAGCCATGCTAACCACAAAAACATCCAATTTTCCTAGTTATGAGGTATATGGTGGTCACTATTTCGATACGACATTGTTGTTATTTTATATTCGAATATCGCTATTTCGATTCAGTAAAGAATTAACCGATATATTTCAATATGAACAAGGTAAAGAATGTCGAGAAAAACTAATGGAATTACGCAAAAGGTTTTCGGCATTTACTGCACTTTATCAATTTCCTCAAGTATCTAATCAACAACAATCTATCGAGATGTACAAGTTGAATCGCCGGTATTTTTCGATTGATAAATTTTTTAACGAAATACAACAGGAAATTAATAATAGTCACGATTTTTTGGAATCTACACAGGCAAATGAATTAAATACTGCGGCAAATCGACTAGCCAAATTTGGTATCCCGCTTGCTGTAGGCGCACTGATTTCAGGAATCTTTGGAATGAATGACTTTAATATTTTTGATTGTGCTGGTGAATGTGATGCATCGTTGGATATTATAGCTGAAGTTGGTATTGTGCTAGTGATCACTTTTGGCATTTTAGCTTGTTTTTTATTATTCTCTGGAGGTAAAAAATGAATTTCTATCTTAGGGTCGAAGGGGTAAATTTGGGGGCTTTCGTCAATGATACTAATGATCTAGCAACAATAAGAGGCGGAAGTTTGTTGTTGCTGGAAGCAATGGATTTTGTTGAAGAAACGATCAAGCAGATAATTCCTTCAACCGACCCCCATAATATAGAAACGACACATAAACAAATTGTTGCGAATATGAATCAGCTTAAGAAGGATAAAACTCTGGATAATAAGGCGAAAAATAGCCAAATAGCAGCGTTGAAGGAGCAAAAAAAAGCACTTAAAAAGAATAAAAAATCTAATACTAATTGTTTGGCGACTATTACTAAAGGTGCATCATGGGGTTTATTCAGGTTTGACACCAATCTACAAACAGCAATAGATATAAAAGATAAAATAGAAGCGTCATTCGCTACCCATGATGCATACAAGTATGCGACTTTTGTGATTGATGTCTACGCCGAAGAAAACAATGAAGCATATCAGTCAAGCAGAGATAAAATTCAAACACTAAATCATTGGCAACAACTTAACGCCCCATCACTATCCATTACAAAACAGGGGAAGGATGTATGTTTTATCGATAAGGTGAGACCAGCCGATGATAAAGAATACCTGCCTGCTGAAAAAAATGAATATGTTTCCGCCAGCGTTAGTGCCAGGCGAAATTATGGTCGTGATCAAAAAAATCAAGCAACATTCTACAAAAACAGAGCTAACTTTGAGAGCGTTGATTTATTAGAACTAACCAGTGATCTTCAACAATTAAGCTCAATTGAGGTTAACCTTGATTATAAAAATCTGCATGGAAAAATGGCTTTTATTTACCTTGACGGTAACCAGTTTGGAAAAAAACAAAAGGCCTCTAAAACTATTAAAGAGCAAGCCGACTTTGATAAACAAACAAGAACAGGAAGAGAAAAAGTATTAAAAAACATTCTAGAGCAGATCTACGATAAAGAGAGCTGGCTTACTGACGGAAAACTTCGTTTAGAGACGCTGCTTTGGGGAGGAGATGAAATCATCTGGGTGGTACCTGCCTGGAAAGGTTGGTGGATGCTAAATCAGTTTTACCGACAAGCGAAAGACAATATTCGTATAAATCAACAACCGGAAAATTCTTCAAGTTATGAAGAACTCTTTCACGGCTCATCACTAGTATTTTGTAAACACAATGCACCAATCCATCGCATTGATGCACTGGCCAGAAACCTTGCCGATGGATTTGCTAAAACCAGGCCTTTTAAACAAAAAAACATGATTGCCTACCAGGTATTGGAGTCCTTTGACCATGCAGGTAGTGAACTGACTAGCGACAGACAAGAACGTTTGCAAGGGTTATCAGAAAATCTTGATGATTTACTCATAAATGCCGACGATATGCAGACTATTGAGAATAGTATCAGCCAATTAAAACAACATGACTTTCCTAAACGAAAAATCTATCAAATCATTCAACAATATAGATGTAATCAGCCTGAGAGTGCTCAGGAATTGTACACCAAGCTTATTGGAGAAGTTGACAATAAGACTACAGAGCAAGAAGTTTACCAAAAGCATTTAGGAAAACTAAAAGACATTTTTGGTGGCAATAATGCCTATTGGCTACATTTGATGGAACTCTGGGATTATATTGGTTTAGATGAGCCAGCCGAACAAGAGAAAGGACAATAATCATGCAAAAAGTCATAATGGATATACACTTGACACTTATAGGTCCAATTCTCACCCAGTCCACCAATCCGGGGGGAATGGGGTTAGATAGTGTTGTTGCCCGCCATTCGAACATCGACAAAACACCTTATTTACCGGGAACATTGATCACAGGCAAGTTGCGACAGGCACTTGAAGAGCTTCAAGATGTGGTAAACAAACATGTTGATGGATCCGATAGTCAATTTAATCCTCAGCTAGACAACTGGCTGGGCCAAAGCCGTGAAAATGATTTTCCAAAATCACGGCAACTTTATTTTTCTGATTTTGATTTGAGTGAAGACAACCATAGGTTGCTGATGAGGGAAAGTATTAGAGACAGGATCACTATCGAAGAAGAGACGGGAGCAGTCAAACCACAACACATTGTCATGATCGAAAACCCCTTTGTTAGTGGCCAAGACTATACCTTTACTGGCCAACTACATTTTTTTTCACCTGAGCAACAAGTTAATCATATTCTAAAACATATCAAAACGGGATTTAACTGGTTTAGCCAGTTAGGCGCATTAAAGAGTGTTGGTTTTGGACAAGTAAAGGAAGTTAATTTCGAAAATCTCCAGCAAAATAATATCACCATAAATCTGACAAACGAGCAGTCGGAAAAAGGCTTGATGAAAAACGAACAAACAGAAAAAATCAGTCTGTGGATTAAGCCTGACTATCCATTTTGTCTGCCGGATAAACCTGTTGCAGATAATTTATTTGAATCCGCTGTTATAATCCCTGGCGGAGCCATCATTGGTAGTATTGCAACCACATGGAGTCACTTACAAGGCCAGCATAACGGACGAATAAACACTGATATTGAGAGAAAGGCCTTACAGGAAAACTTTAGTAAAATACGTATCAGTCATGCCTTTCCTTCTTCGCAAAAAAGTCTGCGACCTGTTGTGCCACCTTTATCACTGGTTAAGGTCGAACAGGAATCGTCAGATCCAGAACTCGAAGAAACCAGTCAAAATCAACTCTATGATGTATCAGAACTGAGTAATCCTTGCTTAATTAATAATAAACCTCCCGATTTTGCAATGGACTGGAAATACGATCAGAACACGCTTGGTGAATATCCTTGGCCGTTTATCCGCAGCAAAGACTGGGGATGGGCAACGCTTAAGTCTGAATTTAGAGTACGCTCGGCTATTGACCGTGAGAGCAAGCGCTCCCAAAAAGGGGAATTATTTGCTTATGAGCAAATTATTCCCGAGGACCAATACTGGAATGCAGAGCTGGATTTAAGTCGTATTGAAGATAAAGCGATACGCATGGATGTACTAGAACAACTGCAATCGCTATTGCAGCAAGGCGTTATTGGATTAGGAAAAACCAAAACCCCGGCAAGTATTGAGTTTGTGAGACAAAAAAGCGATAAACAAAAACAACATGAACAGAATATTCAGTCATTTTTTCGTTCTAGTCTTACTCCCAGGAAAAATCCCAATGAAAGACAACAATGGGTGATTACCCTGCAAACTGATGCTTTGATCGGAATACCTGAAAATCTTGATGAAAAAAGTGGTCAAGATGATTTGCGTACAATGTACAAAAATGCTTGGAAAAAAGAACTTTCAGATAACAGTCTGGAACTGATTCGTTACTTTGCGAGGCAAAAATTTTCAGGTGGACGCTACCGCAAAGCGATTTTTCAACAAAAAGATCAACTTTATCGTCCATGGTTACTTACTGAAGCCGGTAGTGTTTTTGTCTTGCAAGCCAATGGAAGTATAGACGCGGCACAAAAAAAAATAGAGAAATGGCTAGAACAAGGTTTACCGCTGTCACCTAAAGTCATTCAATATTATTCGGTGAGCCCTGAAATAGATCAGCAATGGCAACAATGTCCATTTATTCCACAAAATGGTTATGGTGAGATTGCAGTAAATATTAAATCGGGTAGCCAGACCATTGTTTTGAATGACAAAGATCCAAGGGTTACCTTGATAGGTCCTGTTATACAGCAAGGAGAAACATCAAAATGACAACCGATATCCGTACTGGAGTAGCTCTTCCGACATGGAAATTCACTCACCTAAAACGTTGGGAAATAAGCGCAACTCTGCAAACATCAAGTCCTTTGCATATTGGCTGTGGTGAACAATTTGAAATAGAAATCAATGATGCTAAAGGAGGAAAAATTGAGGTAAAAGCCAATCGTTTTATTAAAAATAAATTACAAAGTGACGGTGCTCTTCCCATTATTCCTGGCTCGACACTCAAGGGCAAGCTCCGTAGTTACCTTGAAAAACATTATTCCAATGGGTTAAACAGATCCAATGAGCTTAGAGAACTATTGGAACAAGTATTTGGTGGAAAACATATAAACGAAGAAAACCAGGGCAATGGTGGTATTGCTGAATTCCATGATGCTATTTTGGTTAAAAATTGTGGAAGTGAACATGAACATGAAAGTGAAAGTGAAAGTGAAAG
>JAUUYO010000170.1 GCA_030590405.1 Kangiellaceae bacterium | reverse complement strand
CAAAGTCTTTTGCTGACAGAGTTCACCGATAAGTTGCCTGGTTTTACGGTGGTCTAAAAACAAGCCCGTATCCAGGTAGTCAGCCATATTGACTAAAAATTTCCGACCGTTTTCAGTAATCGTCTGAAACTTGATATCCTGACTTTGACCACCAGTCGCGGAGTGATTGGCGCCATATTGCCAGTCTCCTTTTTGTTGCCTGCGCTGTTTTACAAACACCGATGTTAACGGCAATTGAAAAACACCTGCGGCGACTCGCTCAATTTCCTTGATTCGGCGCAATGCCAACTTTTGATCAACAGACTTGGGGGCTTTGTATTCCTGAATATGCAATTGATTTTCGTAAACATCAATTGCCGCATTATATTCCGGCAAATCGGCATCATAGATCCGATAGCAACTAATATTATTTTTACTCAAATATTTTTTCAGCTTGGCACGATTTTTCTCAATCCGGTTACATAGCTGTATCGCAGAATCCGTCAGTTTTTCCCTAAAATTTTTATCTACCCGATCGTTCTGTTGTCGAATTAAATAGTTTTCCGATTTTAATTCAAAGTTAAGTAACTCACAAGGGATGCTGGCATTATTAAATTTATAGATTTTTTTAGCCCGGATCCCCAGAGAATGGCCAAAACTTTTATCAGGTGATAAAACAGATGCTTTCCAGCCACCAAATTTTTGTTTGAGTAGGTCTCCTAACTCGACATAGAGCTGCTTAACCTGATCAAATTCTCCTAGCCTTTCGCTATAAGGTGGGTTAACGATCACCAGCCCTTCACTCGGCTTATCGGTTTGATTAATATCAATCTGTTCAACTTGATCGATCGCTGCGATGTGAATTTTGACCACATCCTCTAGTTTTGCCAAAGCTAAATTAGACTGCGCACTGCTGATCGCTTTCGGATTCATATCACTCCCGATGATTTGAAGCTTATTGCGATTAGTCGATTTTTCTCTCTTTTGCTGTGCGGCGATAACCGTCTTTTGCCATAATTCAGGGTTAAACTGACTCCAACCAAAAATCCCTAAATAGTCGCGATAAGTTCCAGGGGCTATATCCAATGCCATCATCGCCGCTTCGATTAAAAAAGTCCCAGAACCACACATTGGATCGTATAAAGATAATACTGACACGGATGAATCATTGCAAAGCCTTAGCCATCCAGCCCGAATTAACAAAGCTGAAGCGAGATTTTCTTTAATCGGAGCGGCACCACCTTGTAGTCGATAACCGCGATGGTGCAGCCCGACACCAGCTAAATCAATCGACAAAATGACCTGATTTTGTCGAATTCGACACTGAATGGACACATCAGGACGATCAAATTCTACATCCGGTCGTTGTTCATCCATATCGGTAAAGTGGTCAACAATGGCATCTTTTATTCGCTGTGAAATAAATTTACTGTGGGTTAATTCCGATCGGAAAGTTTGCGCGTTAACCAAAAAGCTCGCATTTGAGGCAATGTGTTGCGACCAGTCGATGATAGAAACCTGATCATATAAGGTTTGTTCATCTTTCGCTTCAAACCTGGCTATTGGATACAGTACCCGACTGGCTACCCGAGTCCACATCAAAATATCATAAACAATTGACCAATCCGCTTCAAAGTTGACCATCGACAAACCTTCTTTGACATTCGAAGCGCCGAGTTCCTTAAGTTCATCAACAAGCAGATACTCAAGACTTGAGGCACATGTAGCAAAAAATTGAGGCATATATCGAGTTCACCAGGGCGATAAAAACGCAATTATACCCGTAGCAGCGATGAATGACAGGATAGATGCGTTTTGAAGAGATTTTTAGTTTTTCGATACAAATCAGACGGGTGTCACTAATCGGAAAGATAATTTGACATAAACACTTGATTTACTTGATAATTGACGACTTTGAGCTAAAATTATTGTAGATAATTAGATCGATAATAGACAAAATGTCCGAAGAAAAAAAATACACCATACTCATTGTAGATGATGAACCGACAAATGTTGCGGTTCTTAATGCTATATTACGCAGTAATTACAAAGTAAGAGCCGCCCTGAATGGGTTCGATGCAATCAAAATAGCCAGAAGCCATCCACACCCCGATCTGATATTACTCGATATTATTATGGATGAAGTCGATGGATTTGAGGTCTGTGAAATACTCAAAGCCGATAATGATACCAAACACATTCCAATTGTTTTTGTCACTGCGCTCAATGAAAGCAAGAGTGAGAAAAAAGGCATAGAAATCGGCGCCATCGATTTTTTTAGCAAGCCTTATAGCGCGCCAATCATTATTAAAAGAATTGAAAACCACCTCTCGTCGCTGCAAAAATCCAGAGACTTACAACAATTGCTTGAAAAAAAAGGGGCGACAGTTTGAAAGGAAGCATCCCGCAATCGGCACAAGCACTCTACAATAATGATTTTTTCATTGGCTAATCGATAATAATGAACTCTAATACTCAAACCCTGTTGGCGAGTTATCAAAAAAGATTGATTGGTTTAGCCAAACCTGCATATAAATTAACTATCCTTTGGTTATTATTTTTTACTAATTCTTTGTTGGCTGAAAGCCAGCGTGAAAAACAGATAAAGATCGCCTTAGTTCTGAACTTCATGGAACATACCCAATGGCCCAACCAAAATCAAAAAAAAGATTTAAAGATTGGAATTATCGAAAAACAAGACAATATCATCAAACCATTCAAACAAGCGATTAATCATCGTAAAATCCACGGACTCAATCTATCCGTCTCCAGCGTTATTCAGCTCAACCATGCGAATGACTTTGACCTGTTATTTGTTTCTGCAGCCTCCCCCTATTCACTATCTAAAATTTCAAAAGCAATTAACCAGTCAGCAACATTGCTGGTAACGGTTAACGCCACCGACAAAAAAAACATCATGATCAATATTTTCCGTCAAAAAAACGGTTCATTTGGTTTTGAAGTAAACCATCCTAACATCACCTTTGAAAAGTTAGTCATCGACCGTAAACAATTGCTACTTTTAGGCGGCACTGAATTAGATATGGTCAAACTATTTCGAGAAGAAGAGGCCGAACTGTCCCGGATAAGAGAAGATTTGTTAAAAAAAGAAGCCGCACTTGAAAGTTTGAATAAGGAGCTAACTTTGTCATTAGAAGCTTCCAGAAACTCTGATCAGGAACTCAATAAAACCAAAGCTCAACTGTTACAACAACAGACTTTATTTTTACGTCAACAAAAAACCATTCAAGCAAAAAACATTTCTATCAGAGAAAAAGAAGGCGAACTAGTTGCCATTCAAGACGAATTATTCAAAACCAGTAACCAGTTACAACTTAACCAATTAAAACTTAACAATAGAGCCAATGAGCTGGATGAAAAAATCAAAACCATCGCATTAAAAGAAGCTGAGTACACGAAGTTAGCTAACAGTATTGAAAGCAATGTAGATTTTCTTGCCAAGCAAAAATCCGACATTCGAGAACAGGATAAAACCCTGAACAAACAGAGAAAAGATCTGGCTGAACAAAACATACTGATCGAACAGCAGAAAAACTGGCTATTTATCGGCACCCTGGCTTTGGGTTTATTTGTATTGTTAGTTATCGCCATGATCATTTTTAATCGAGAACGAAAAAAATCCAATTTGTTACTTGTCGATAAGAATTTGGCTTTGGAAGAAACCCGTAATGAGTTAACGATTGCAAGGGATCAGGCAGACAAGGCTAACCTGGCCAAATCAACATTTCTCGCCAATATGAGCCACGAGATCCGTACTCCAATGAATGCCATTATTGGTATGTTACATTTAACAAAGTCGACTCTGCTCAATAGCAAGCAGGAAAATTATATCCAAAAAATCGGATTTGCCGCTAATTCATTGTTGGAGATTATTAACGATATTTTGGACTTTTCAAAAGTAGAAGCTGGTGAATTAAAAATAGAAAGTATTGAATTTCGATTATCCGATGTTTTGGAAAATCTGCTGGATATTGTCGGCATTAAAATGCAACAAAAAGGATTGGAGTTTATTTATGACATCGACCCGAAAATACCCAACACCTTACTTGGCGACCCTCTGAGACTAGGGCAAATATTAATCAACTTAACCAACAATGCAATGAAATTCACCTCAAAGGGAGAAATTATACTTAGTATAAAATCGGAACAACTTGAAAAAGGCAAAGTAACACTGCATTTCATCGTAAGCGATACAGGCATTGGTATGGATGAAAGTGCCCGGCAGAATCTTTTCAAACCTTTTACCCAGGCAGATACTTCGACCACTCGGAAATTTGGCGGCACAGGCTTAGGGCTTGCTATATGCAAAAGTCTGATCCAACAAATGGACGGTAAAATAGAGGTTGAAAGCGAGCAAGGCAAAGGCAGCCGTTTTATATTTGATATAAAGACAGGTTATGAAAACCCCAGCAATATTCTGGATAAAATAAAGCCTTCCTTTAGTTTTGATACAAGACATTTTTTAGTTATTGAATCTAACGAACGAGTCAACCAAGCGATTTGTGATAGTTTGAAGTTACTGAGTCGACAAGTTACTTCAACTAAAAACCTTAATGAACTCAATAACAAATTAAAGCAACAAAATATAGTTTTTGATGTTGTATTTATTAACCCCAATCTCATACCAGACAAATCAAACCAACAATTTAGCTCTATATCTGCGGTAAAATTCGCTAAAATAATTTATTTATTTTCTGTTTTTGACGCACTTCACCGACAATTCAATAAAAACCCATCAGAAGAGCTTTATCAGTTAACTAAACCGATAAACCCCTCTGCTATTTTTGATCTATTAATGAATATTTATGGTAAAAAAGAACAAAAACACATAGTCAAAGATGCTAACGAACTGGTAAAAGACTCTCTCACAGCTCACAAGGAAAAACTGCGAAACGCGCGAATATTATTAGTCGAAGATAATCTGATCAATCAGGAAATTGCCTGTGGCATATTGTCTCAAGCCGGCATCAAAGTGGATATGGCTTCAAATGGAAGAAAAGGCGTAGAAATGGTCAACAATCATCAATACGATTGCATATTAATGGATATTCAAATGCCGTTAATGGATGGCTACCAGGCAACCAAAATCATTCGTACCAATCACAGCAAAAAATCACTTCCAATCATTGCCATGACAGCCAATGCAATGAGCGGTGATAAAGATAAATGCCTGGAAGCTGGAATGAATGATTACGTATCAAAACCGATTAAGATCGAGCACTTCTTTAAAGTAATAAGTCGGTGGACTAAAATGAAAGCAACTAACAAAAATAGTGTATCTACTGAGATTAAACAAAAAACATCACTCGATGCAAAAGAAATACAACAGCATAAACAACAGTACCATGAACAACAACCACAAGAGCCACTGCCCGATTTTCAAAGCATAAACATAAAAGATGGATTAGAGTTAATGCAGGGTAATATTAATAGTTATCGCGATTTATTAATAAAATTCTACCAATCAAACAAACAGCTACAAACAGAGTTTGAGCAATTGCTCGCAGATAATAACTACAAAAAAATAAGCCTGCTAGCTCATTCTTTAAAGGGAGTGGCAGGTAACTTAGGTATCAACCAGTTAAGCGATGCGACCGGCGAACTTGAGAAAATGTGTCGAGACAATAAACCAAAGTCACAGATTGAACAACAACTGGCTCGGGTATTTCAACAGTTATCAATTAGCTTATCTGAGCTAAAAACATTAACCAGCAATACAAATAAAACCCAAGTTAACCCTAATTGTAAAAGTAAAAGCAAAGACTTTGTCAAATCAGTCGTGGATCTAAAACAACAAATTAGTGAACAAGACACTCAGGCGTTAGAATTGTCAGAGGAAATACTTCATTGTTTCGCTGATGATAGTCATCAGCATAAAATACTTCAACAGGTAACCACTGCATTAAACAATTTCGATTTCGCCAAAGCCGCAAAATTAATTGAAACAATAGATTAGGCTCAACAGACCCTAAGACCTGAAATTCGAAAGCGCAAGCACCTAGCCTTGCTCTTTTAAGATTTTGCTAATATCACTAATCAATTTTGGACCTTGATAAATAAAACCAGAATATATTTGTACTAAACTCGCCCCCGCCTGCATTTTATCTAGCGCACCGCTGGCATCACAAATACCACCCACACCTATGATGGGAAATTGAGCGTTTGTCAGTTTATTTAATCGCTCTAATACATGATTGCTTTGTTCAAGCACAGGCAGACCACTTAATCCGCCTTGTTCTTCGGCGTGTTCTAATCCTTCAACTCCCTTTCTCGAAAAAGTCGTATTAGTGGCTATCACCCCATCAACTTTCAATTTGGTAAACGTCATCGCAAGTTGCTCGACTTCTTGCTCTGATAAATCAGGAGCGATTTTAATCAATATAGGAATTCTACGGTTATACCGCAGGGTTAATTCCGCTTGCTTGTGATTGATCGCGGTTAACAACTCTTCAAGCGCCGCACCAAACTGCAGTTGACGTAAGTTGGCGGTATTCGGTGAAGAAATATTCACCGTGACATAGCTAGCATAAGAATAGACTTTTTCCAGACAAATCAAATAATCGTCAGTGGCTTTTTCTACAGGAGTATCGAAATTTTTGCCGATATTAATCCCTAGTACACCGGTATATTTTGATGCTTTAACATTTTCGACTAATTGATCCACACCCTGATTATTAAAACCAAATCGGTTAATCAATCCCCTAGCTTTGGGCAGCCTGAATAGTCGGGGTTTCGGGTTACCCGGCTGAGGTCTGGGAGTCACTGTACCAATCTCGATATGACCAAACCCTAATGCAGCAAAAGCATCGATACAGCTTCCATTTTTATCTAAACCTGCGGCAAGACCTAATCGATTGGGAAATTTAATGCCAAAAACTTCAACCGGATCGTATACCATCGGTTGGACCAAAAGTCTGCGAAAAACTGATTTTTCTATTCGCGCTAGCCATTTAAGAGTGAGATCATGGGTTTTCTCCGCGTCCATACGGAATAATATAAAACGCACTAGGGGATAGAAAAGATTAAACATTGGAATACTATCTGGCCACAAATTGAACGAGATTATAACTAGTTAAGATGATTTGGTCGAGTCTAAATGATGCTGCTTTTTGGACTAAGAACTTTGCCATTGAGTTTCGCTCGATAATATCAACAGTATTCAACTGTGAATAATAGTACGGAGAAAGGTGCGAGGGAAAAGGCTAAAAGAGTCCTTATATTAAATAAAGTTAAAACAAATGTTATACCCTCAAGCAAAGATGCTATCAAGGTAATTCAGCCGACGCAAAAAACCGCAGCTGATCGCGCTGTTAGGCTTATAAAACAATAGCTACAACATATCTTAAATATATCTAAACACTATCTTGATAATACCTTAACAT
>JAUUYO010000183.1 GCA_030590405.1 Kangiellaceae bacterium | reverse complement strand
CGTTATTCTCTTTCATTACTTCACTCAATTCGAATAATGAGTGATCACGCAATGATACAATGTTTGGTAGCCTATTATTCTCAAGCCTTTTTGTATTATATAATCGATGAGCAAAAACTTTTCCAGATTTACCCACAATTCTTGCTAATAATTCTGTCGTGTAACCACCTCCAGCCCCCAACTCCAAAACAGAATCTCCGGATTTAACCTCACTAAACGGAAGAACTATTGAAGGTTTTCGCTTGTGATCCATTTTTAGGTCGCTTTCTAAGCGCTCAGGGTTTGAAATTGCTTTCGTATATTCGTCACTCTGTGAATTAACTTCAGCATTCAAGGTTTGAAAGCTAGAAGTTAAAAGTAAAATAACTGCACATTTTTTAACGTAAGATAGTTTATACATAAAATATTTCCTTTATTTACAAGAACGCCGAGCGTTTTCGAAATTGAAACGCAGTGTAAATTTTCGATAGCCGCGTATGGTTATACCATTCATCACGACTTCTACTCTCGTAATTTTTTATTAGGATCTAAATAGAACATTTTTTTCCATCCTTGACTATCAAAATCTATGCGCCATACATACGGCACTACAGTTACTATTGAATAGTGTAAATGAGGAGCTTTGCCTTTTGCATTTCCACTGTCACCGACAGTCCCGATCACATCTCCAGAGCTGATTAAGCTCATGCTGCTCGTTATAATACTATCCAGGTGAGCATAGTAATGAAATCGCCATTTCGGCCCTAATACCAGTACAACTTTACCGCCTAGTACAAGCTCTCCAGTGTACAGCACCCAACCTTTACTTGAAGTCATAAGCGGCATACCTTTGTCGCCAAAGATATCTATGCCCTTATGAACTCCAGATTTTCCCCAAGGCTCATACCAAAAAGACTTATTATTCCAGTCAGAAGTGCTGGCTCCCTTAACAGGAATTATCAAATTTTCTGGTATCACATACCCAACAGCTATTATTACGGCAAAAACTACTAGTGCTATTTTTTTCTTGTTGAGTTTCATAAATTCTTTTGGGTAGTTATGGTAGGATTTAATGGGGACACGTCTTTCTTTGCTCTATTATACCTAATGTGAAGCCGTACCTTATGGCTAGACAAATTCGAATAGAATATCCTAGTGCGATATACCACATTACCTCACACGGAAATGCGCAGCAAGCTATATTTGATACTAAAGCAGATCGCTATCATTTTTTTCTGCTCTAGAGCAGGCCTTGATGTAACACCTCTTTTGCCACGTACAATTTCGTTGACCCTCTGTACAGAAACACCAACATGTTTAGCCAAAGCTTTTTGAGTTAACCCAAAGAGCCCCAGAAATTCTTTAAGCAGGATAACTCCCGGATGTGTTGCTGTTTCATTTGAAAGAACCATAAACCACCTCTTCAATATTTACTAAGCGCTTCTTTAGACAGCTAATGCCTTACGTTTTCGAAATCGGCCATTTTTTGAAAGTAGGTTTTCATTCAACTGAATACGTATAACCGCTAGTTAAGGCTTTTTCTCGGGATCTTTCCTATTATCAAAAAACGCATGAACAACAATCTCATATTTATCTATTGTATAGAAAACTGTAAATGGAAATCTTCTCGTAAGAGTCCCTCGAAAACATTCGTGTTTAATAGAATAAAGTGTTGGGCTTTCCAAGATTCGAGCAGACGCTTCCTCTACACAATTTAAAAATTCTAGTCCCAAATCTCTTCTTTAACTTTCATACCAACCAATCGCAATATCAATATCAATATCAATATCAATATCAATTTCAGCTAGTTCGGTATAGCGTAAATTCACTTGTATTTATTCCTTAAATACTCATGAACTTCTGCCCCCTTTTTAGTCTTCATGTTTCCATTTTTATATATAGATAGTCGTTTGCTTAATTCTTGTTTCTGCCATTGTGATAACGCTAATTCTTGATTAGATTTAGCGTTCTCATCCCAGACATCTTCTATTAAGATGAGCTTTTCAGAAACGGCCAGATGCTCAATTTCATTTTTAATTTCATCTACTCTCATTGAAACCTCCAAAATCAGATTGTAGTCCTATTTAATTTGATGCTTAACACTTTGTATATACGCCCCTATAAACCTGATGCGCAGCATTAAATTTGAGTTTTTGTTTATTTTCATAAGCATACCACGACTCTTGGCAAATCGATAAGAGTTTACAGAGGTTTACCGAGTAAACAACCTTCCCAAATTTCACGCCTCAACCAATTCCCCAGTAAACAACTCATTCAAACGCGCCCAAATAGACTCAGGCGGAAAAAAGCCGTTATTAATCGACACACTTAAGCTCAAATACCTGGAATCTTCATGCAGCATGATTTTGCCATCAACTAATGGCTTAACTATTTCTGACAATTGATTCCTCATCTGCTCGGTTGTGCCAGTTAAATCCATTAGTTTAAAAAGATAAGACTCGCCTCTAATTTGATCGCAAGCTTCGTAAATTATTTTTTGCTTTGGGGTTAATCGATAAACATTTTTCACCGCGCTTGGTCGATAATCGGCAACGACTAATTGCTCGTCAAGCTCAAAATGAAACAACGCCGAACCAATAAAATCATCGTTCCATTTTTGTATTGCCTGCCTTACATCAAACGCGTATTCCGTCATTTTTTGTTTAGCTTCAAAATCGGCTAAAAAGAAATAAGCCATTCGTTCTCTTTGCTTTTCATCTAGGTCAGGATAAAGATATTTAAAACTACCAAACGGCCTTAAATTGCTGATGCCAAATTTTTCAGGCGTATTGTGAAAAGGGCTATAACGGTCGATCCTTACCCAACTAACATCCGGCGGATAAAAATGACTGAGTGAATCCATTAACGCCATTTGTTCAAAATGATCTTGCTCGACTTCTCCCGGAAAACCGACCATATAATTCCACATCGGTCGCAAACCAAATTCCAGACACCACTTTAAAAACTGAACATTTTGCAGGCCAGTAATGCCTTTATTCATTTCCTTTAACAGGCGATTACTAAAACTCTCAACTCCTGGCTGAATACTGGACAGTCCGGCTTGCCGATAAAGTTGGATATGCTCTTTTTTAAGGTTGGCTTTAGTTTCGTAAAAAAGTTCAAGATTTAGCTCGCTATCTCTCAGCTCTACTAGAAAGCCTTTTATATAATCCATCGGGATAATATTATCCACTACGGCAATCGTTTTAGTGTAATGACCGTAGCGTTCCACTAAATATTGAAATTCTGCCATTGCCCGCTGAGATGACTTAAATTTAAACTTCATCGACTCGGCATTTAATCCGCAAAAAGTACAGTGGTGTTTTTGCCCCCACCAACAGCCCCTTGAAGTTTCCACCAACATGCTTAGTTTTTCTGCTTCCAGGCTCGATTTTTCTCGTTGAGCAAAAAAATCATCAAAATCGGGGTAAGCAAGGTCGTCCATGGTTTTCGCTGGGCCCGCTGGTTGCGGCAAACAAGGGATCGAACCTCTGACTAATAACCCAGAATTGGTTGCGGGCGTTTTACCGGAAAGGTAGTCGGATACAAATGGCGGAAAAATATTCTCGCCCATGCCCGTGCAAACCACATCGACAAACTCAAAATTATCGATAACCGCCCTTCCCATATCATCCACGCAATTAGCCCCACCAAAAACGATGACCAAATGCGGGTAATGTTGTTTTAGTTTTTTGGCCATCGCAAGCGCTGCTATATGCTGCTGGAATAAGCTGGTAAAACCGACAATGCGGTATTGCTCCCATGGGATTGCGTTTAAACAATGATCGAGAAATTCATCAACGCAATCCTTGCAGCGCAGGACCTCCTGTATTAACGACTCACTGGCCGCTCTGTTTTCATGGAATAAGTGATCTTCGGAAGCATCTCTTAGGATATCCTCAATATAACCGCGATCTCGCTCAGGATCTTTGCCCCAAAGCGCTTCCGAAAAAATCCAGTCGCCGACTAGCTGCGCGGTCGGTAAGGTTTCTAGCGCTTCCAACACTTCAAGGCCAACCATTTCAGCATATTTGATGTTCAAATAATGAACATCAGCCGCTATATCCAGATCGGCGAGTGCCGATTTGAGAATACTGAGTCCGAGTGAAGGCGTTTGAGTAGCGGCGACCGGCATATTAACCAGCGCGACCGAGGATAGATTGCTAGAATGGTTAGAGTGGCTATTTTTGCTGCTCATAAGAAAGATGAGCCAGGCCAAAAATAGCCGTTTTTAAGACCACTCAAAACTAACCGCGTCGACCTTTAAATTGAATGTCATCAAAGGAATCGAGTTTTTTCTGGATCAGCTCTAAATCTTTTAATTCTTCTTTGCTCAGGCCTTTCAGGGTATCCGTTTGGGCTTCGTTTAAGCCAACTTCTTTGCCGTGTTTTGCAATCGCTTCAGCCATATTGCCACTTGCAATAGCCTGCTCTAACAGCTTTTTAAGCGCCTCAACATTGATATTACTTTGTTTTAGTTCATTGGCTTCGGTTTTATCCTTGGTATCATGAGCATTGGCGTTGGGGGCCAAAATGCTACTGTTTACCCCCAGTACCGCCAAAATAGCGCTGAATTTGGCAGCTGTTGCGAGTAATCTTAAACGAGTGACCGGATCAATCTTGGCTTCCTGATTTTTATCTTGAATATTATCTGAATGATTTTTCAATTTTATTACTCCCAAATTGGCTCAAAGAACTGGATAACAAGCTCAAATATAGCAGCCGATTATTGATTAGGCAAGAAGCCCGCGCATCTAACAGGTAAAAATCATAACACCCACACATCCGAAATATCGGTGGTTTGCTTCTTTTGCTCGCTTGCGGTTGACTGCCAGGCGTTTTCGTCATTTTCACCGCATAAACCACTTTTACTAATGCTCTTAGACAAACTGGCAAAATAGCGCCATTGGCCATTATTGAGCTGAACAAAGGTTGGTCCACCGGAATCGCCATAACAGGCCGCTTTTCCGGGTTTACCTATACCGGCTCTCAATCCTTCTTTACCACTAAATATAGTATTGACTGGTAGTTCGACGATATATTTTTTATCCATTAACGCTTGAAGTTTGATCTTAGCCGCTTCCTTAGTCTCAGAATTTTTTTCAATAATACTCGGATCTTTTATATAGCCGTAGCCAACTTGGATCGCTTTTTTATACTGCCCTTTTTTCACCGCCAACATTTCCTGCTGGCTAATGATTACCTGGATTTCAACCTCAGAAAATTTTCGATTTAGCCTGATGATCGCCTTATCCGTCACATTGCTACCGGTATAACGAATATCTCGTTTGCCAGTAAGGTAATATTGCGCCACATCGGTATTCCATTCTGCCCAGCTTTTACTCACGCCGATAGCTTGCACCAGATTAAAATGATTCTCACCTAAGACTCTCACATGAATATTTTTTTTATTTTCAATAACTACCGATTCAATCGCAGTCGAAATATCCGATAAAGTGGATGTCTTTAAAGGCTGATTAAGTTTATCGCTCAAAATTTTAAAATCAGGTGATTCTTTGTAGAAAAGATTGAGGACGCAATGGCCCGCAGTGGCAATAATATCTGGCGCAATCAAATTGCCTGTGCAAAAAGCTCGTCCCGACTCATCAATCAGCGCAACCACCGATGGAAACTCTTGTTTGTTGGCGAGTCTTCCACCGATGATATAGTCATTTTTATTTCTGTTTTTACTGATCGCCTTGTTCTGGTATTTGATCGCTTTTTTCCAGATCGAATCAAAGCGACTGGCTTGCTTATCAAATCCTTTTAATGAAAACGCCGGAGTCTCTATTGCCAGAGCAGCTACTGCTGTGGCAGAAAAAAACACAAACAAAATATAGCAAAAAAATAATTTGGTAATTTTTTTCATAATATCAATCAATTACTCCGAGTAGTCGACTCTTGCCTTTGCCAGCAAGGATTTCCCTCTGTCAGGCAATGGCTTGTCTGTGATTTAGATTCCGACTAAGTTTTTTAATCGACTAAAATGGCTGGTGATCATTTAAGCCTTTTCAATCTATCTTAATCAATCTGACTGGTTTGATTTAAAACGAAGCAATAGTTCATCCAGATTTTCAGCTTGCTCTAAACTGATAAAATTTAATTCAATTTCTGTTTTATATTGATCAACCGATGATTGTTTGCCTTCAAGCTGGTTGATATTGATATCAAATTGTCTGGATAACCGTTTCAACAGGCTGAAAGATTCATCAAGCTCCATCTCCCATTCAAGTAAAATCATCCAACCATAATAAAACTCAATAGTATCATCAGTTTTTACCGAATGATATTTCACTTTAACGCCTAAATCATCAAATAATTTTCTTAATTGATTAAGCGCTTGTTCTGGCTTAGTGAAATATATTCCTTGAGTTTGATTTTTGTTCTGTATAAGTTGAGTATCACTTAGTAAGTTTTTATCCGAGACTAACCGTTTTTCCTTGAGTATTTTTTCCTCATTCATCTTCACAAGCTGATATTTTTGTCGTTCAACAACTCTTACTTGCTCATCAAAAAATAATCCATAAGCAGCACTGACACCGATAGCTAAACCAATAACCAAATCAATAGCAAGAAATAACTTTCTGTCTTTATAAGCGCCCTTGACTTTTTTCAATAGATTGTCACTCATTCTGACTCACCATTTTGATGATTTTTCAAACTGATCAGAAACAGATCAAAATTGATTAAAGAGTGATCCTGCTTATCTCTTTGTAAATTATTGACATGTATCACATCTCGCGACATCTTTATTGCATTTAACACTTGATAATCGGCCAGTTTTGAATTGAGTTTTATGCTAAAATAATAAAGATTCGAATGGCTTTGCTGGTATCGCTGCATTGTTTTAACCTTACCTAACTGGTTATTCTCGATAAAGCTAAGAACTCTTTTTAATGAATCGAACTCCAGATTTGAT
>JAUUYO010000272.1 GCA_030590405.1 Kangiellaceae bacterium | reverse complement strand
ACAGATGTCCCATTTCAAACGACTGATTATTTTCAACCAAGTCGCCCTTTTAACGCCGATGATGTATTATTTTCCTTTCAACGCCAGTGGAAAACTAACCACCCTTACCACCGGGTTTCCCCATTGGGTTTTCGCTATTTTGAATCGATGGGGCTGGGTAAGTTAATCAAAGATATTGTTAAGCTGGATGATTACCGCATCAAATTTATCCTGAATAATCCTGATGCGCCGTTTCTGGCAACTCTGGCGATGGATTTTGCCTCGATATTATCAGCCGAATATGCTCATCAATTAATTATAAAAGGTGAGCTTACCGCCATCGATAATCAACCAATTGGTACCGGCCCTTTTCAATTAACCCGATATCAGGCAGATGCCTTTATTCGCTATAAAGCCCATCCTGAATACTGGAAAGGCAAAGAGCAACTTGAAGGACTGGTGTTTGCCATTACCCCCGATGCATCACTCCGGTTTGCCCGCCTGATAGCCGGAGAGTGCGATTTGATGGCTAAGCCGCTGCCGATCCATATCAAGGCGGCGATCGATTATCCTGACTTGATCACTTTAAGTGAGCCAGGTTCAAATGTTTCTTACTTAGCTATGAATACCAGAAAAAAACCCTTTGATGATGCTAGAGTCAGGCTGGCTCTTAACTATGCGATCAATAAAAAAGCCTTATTGAAAATTGTTTACAACGACACCGCAGTCATCGCTAAAAACCCGATCCCGCCCAACATGTGGTCATACAACAATGACACCCCGGAGATCGAATTTTCACTCAGTAAAGCCAAAGAATTATTGGATTTAGCCGGTTACGAAGAGGGTTTTAAAATGGACCTATGGGCGATGCCAGTGCAACGAACCTATAATCCGAATGCGATAAAAATGGCAGAATTGATCCAGCAAGATTTAGAAAAACTCAACATTCATGCGGAAATAATTTCCTATGAATTTGGCACCTATCTGGAAAAAGTGAAGAACGGAGAACACCAAACCGCATTACTCGGATGGATAGGTGATAACGGTGACCCTGATAATTTTTTTAGCTCGCTACTAAGCTGTGCAGCAATGCGCTCTGGCAATAACGCGTCGTTTTGGTGTGATCCCGAGTTTGACCAAATCATCACTCAAGCTGGCAGAAAATCGAATCTAAAAACTCGCACAAAATTATACATTAAAGCACAACAAAAATTTAGCCAGGCAATGCCCTGGGTTCCGATCGCTCACTCAAGGCAATTTATTTTAGCTCACAAAAGGATCAAACACTTTAAACTAACCCCCACCGACGGCATGTATTTTAGTGGGGTAACCCTTGAGCCATTAAATGACCTATCGCATCCGACGCAGGAGGCTAACTAAAAGTTATGCTGTATTTCCTGTTGCGACAATTGCTCAATTTTGCGGTAAGTTTTTTTGTTCTGACAATTTTCACTTTTGGATTAGCACATTTATTTCCGCAGGGACTCTCTTTTATTATTGAGCAAAATACTAGCACTGATTTTTTTTCCGGCGAGCAGGTAGAAATCGTCAACCAGACGAGTCATATTTTTGAGTCTTACTATCATTATGTTTCGCAGATAATGAACGGTAATTTTGGGCAGTCAACTGTTCGTGGTGGTTCAGTTTTTGAAGAGTTTTTCATCTACTTTCCTGCCACTTTGGAGTTATCTTTCGGTGCCATTTTTTTTGCCCTGGGGTTGGGACTACCACTGGGTGTATTTGCCGCAAAACAAAAAAACAAATGGCAAGATAAACTCATCGTATCAACCACACTGGTTGGTTATTCGATGCCTATTTTTTGGTGGGCAATGTTATTGGTGCTACTTTTTTCTTTGCTGCTTGGCATAACGCCGGTAGCGAGCCGCATTGGATTCGAGTACGATATTTTACCAGTAACCGGTTTTATGTTAATTGATACGCTCATTTCAAAACAAACTTACGCGATGGAAGCATTTTATAGTGCATTACATCATTTAATTTTGCCAGCAATTGTTTTAGGTACCATTCCATTGGCAGTCATCACTCGCTCAACTCGTTCGGTAATGATCAGTGTTTTGTCTGAGGATTATATTCGAAGCGCCAGAGCAAGAGGCATTTCCGCGATTAAGGTCGTTTGGAAACACGCGCTTAGAAATGCCATGCTGCCAATCATCACGACTATTGGCTTACAAATAAGTGTATTGATTACAGGTTCACTTTTAACTGAAACCATATTTTCTTGGCCCGGCGCGGGCAAGTGGCTATTAGAAGCGGTTTATCGCAGGGATTTTCCAGTGATCCATGGTGGCATTCTGGCCATCGCCAGCTTTGTTATTTTAACCCACTTTTTATTAGATGTTTTATCCATGATTGTTGATCCAAAACAGAGGTTTCGCTAATGGCTTCGCAATCACAATTTTATCATCAGACCAGGATCCCGAGTACTTATTCTCGTTGGTGGCAATATTTTTATCAAAATAAGTTGGCGCTGGTCGCGTTAATCGTTTTTTTAGTGATCGGATTGATCGCTATTTTTGCTGATTTGTTAGCGCCTTTTGATCCCACACTTCCGTTTACTGACGCAATCCACACGCCACCCTCCTGGTATGACAATGGTGAAATCCGCTTTCTTTTAGGCACCGATTACATTGGCCGAGATAACTTTTCTCGATTAGTCTTTGGCGCCAGATTATCACTGTCACTTGCCACCGCCGTAGTACTTTTATCCGCTTCAGTCGGGATCACTCTGGGTGTTATTTCCAGTTTTGCCAACCGTTGGCTGGATATGTTGATCATGCGGGTCATGGATTTTATTTTGGCACTGCCCTCTTTATTGTTAGCCGTAGTGATTGTCGCAGTCATTGGTCCTGGATTACCTAATGCGATTTATGCCGTTGCCATAGTACTGATCCCACACTTTGTTTTGATCTCTCGTACGGCGATAAAACATGAAAAAAATAAAGAATATGTCACTGCCATGCGGCTTGATGGAGCTTCTAAAACACGGCTCTTTTTTCATTCAATATTGCCCAATATTTTACCGCCCATCATTGTTCAACTCACCTTAGCTTTTTCTACTGCGATTTTAGAAATAGCAGCGTTAGGTTTTCTTGGCTTAGGCGCGCAGGCACCTCATCCCGAATGGGGGACCATATTATCCGAATCTCATAACTATATTATGTTCGCCCCCTGGACAGTTACCTTGCCGGGACTGGCTATCTTTTTTACCTTGCTGAGTATTAATCTGGTCGGCGATGGTTTAAGAGATGCGATGGATATTGAGAAAAACAAATGAATTTACTGCATATTGAAAATTTATCAGTCGATCTCAAGAGCCAAACCGGACTATTATCGATCATCGATCGATTATCGCTACGAATGGCGGCGGGTGAGTCATTGGGGATCGTCGGAGAATCAGGCTCAGGTAAAAGTATGCTGGCAATGGCAATTATGGGATTGTTATCAACAAAAATGACAATGCGCGCCGACTATTTAAATCTCGATGGTGAAGACTTAATGAAATTATCAGAGCAAGACCGCAGGCTCTACATTTCATCAAAGGCCGCCATTATTTTCCAGGACCCAAAAGCCAGCCTTAATTCGTGTTTCAGTATTTCATCGCAATTATATGAAACTTTGTCAGCCCATAGTCTGATCTCAAATTCAACCAGAAAGGTACGAGCACTCGAATTACTCACATCCGTGGGGATTGCCGAGCCTGAAAAAATACTTCATTTATACCCCCATCAATTATCTGGGGGCATGAATCAGCGGGTGGCGATTGCGATCGCGCTGGCCTGTAAACCGAGATTGCTCATTGCCGATGAACCGACCACCGCACTTGATGTCACCATACAAGCGCAGATTTTAGACTTGATTGTTAAACTGAACAAAACTGAAGATGTCGGGGTTATTTTGATCACTCATGACTTTGCCCTTTTATCTGAAAATACCGATAAAATAGGGGTCGTCTACTCGGGCCATTTAATGGAGCACGCTGCGACTAACAATATTTTGCAATCCCCCAGACACCCTTATACTAAAGCTTTATTAAACAGCATTCCTCAATTGGGCAAACGTCATTCCAAAGGTAGTCGGCTGTTTGCCCTAAATGGTCAAATTCCTTCAATTGATGCCTTGCCGGTTGGTTGCCGATT
>JAUUYO010000173.1 GCA_030590405.1 Kangiellaceae bacterium | reverse complement strand
TGATATTTTTGTCAAACCGGTAAAGGATAAAAATCAGCAATGCGAACAGGGTCACTGCGAGCATACTAATCATCAATTGGATATCTTTGAAAATTTCGCGAAAATTTTTCTCTAATTGATATTTGTCAATTTCTAACTTAAACCAACCGGCAGTGATATCCTGATAGCTGATCGACTCGAAAAATATTTTATTTCGTTGCCTTAGAATAAACGGAGACGAGGCTTTATTCTTGTGTTTTCCATTGGTGGTCGATTGCTCAGCTTGAACTGGAACATTGTCAATTGATGAAAAATCGGAAATATCTTCCATTGTTTTGGCTGACATGGTCAGTTCGATTTCTTCGGGATGTTGAGTGACTATTTGACCATCTTCTGAAATGATAGTGGCCTGCCGAATATAGGGGTCTTTAGCAACACTTTCGACCAGCAGATTAAGTTGTAATTTATCATCCGACAAAAGCGCTTCTGCGCTGGAATCAGCCGCAATTCGGGCGATACTATGAGCGTACTCTGAGGTGCGTTTAATCACTAATTTTTCAAGCTGATAGTCAATGATAAACCAGCTGAGCGCCAATATAATAATCGTGATACCAAGTACTGCGGTTAGAATACCTTTTAGCAGATTAGGTGGCGGAGTTTGTTGGCGCTTATTATTAGAATTTTGCATCGATCCATTGTATCAATTCTCAAGAGTTAGGCAAATAGCTTGAGATACTTGCCCTGATATAACGGCATAGTTATTGATAATCAGCCAAAACCATGTGACACTTTGTCGTCTGGACAGTGTCTGATTATTCCAAACTAGAGAATTTCCTTTGTTTAAAACTAACCAGTTGTACATTCAGCAAGCTCAAACAATTAATTTATGTGATGATAAACCTTCACCCTTTGAGGGATTGTCGAAACTGAGTTTATTTGGACTCAAGCCGAATGAGAGCCATACCGGTCTTGAGCCGCAAAAATTCGTCTCTTTATTATCGGCTATTGATGACTTGGTGTATTTTCGCAAAAAAGAAACAGACAAGCTCATTTGTTGGGACGTTTTTGCCGACAAAGCCATATTACAAAGCTGGACGGCTGATAAAATTGACGGCTCTGGTTGGGATTTTTTACACTGGCCAGGCGAGCATTTTACTGCGCCGAAATTATTGGTGTTTGATATGGATTCAACCTTTATCCAGATCGAAGTGATTGATGAACTTGCTCGTCAGCATGGGGTTGGTGATTCTGTTTCACAGGTTACTGAAGCGGCCATGCGCGGCGAGTTGGATTTTGCCCAAAGTCTGATTTCCAGAGTGGCTTGTTTGCAAGGTCTGGCGGGATCCAGCATTGAAGAGGTTGCTAGCAACCTGCCATTATCTCCAGGTGTGGACCGATTGGTTGAACAGAGCAAACAAAGTCAAATTAAAATTGCCATTGTTTCCGGTGGTTTTACCCCATTTGTAGAGCGGTTAAAGGATAACATGGGGTTGTACCAGGTCAGAGCGAATTATCTGGAAATAGTAGATGAACAATTGACCGGTAAGGTGCTAGGTCAAATTGTCGACGCGCAAGTGAAGGCCGATTTTGTTAATGAATTAAGAGTCAAACTTAACATCGACAAAAATGATATATTAACTATCGGTGATGGTGCCAATGATTTATTAATGATGAACGAGAGTGGCTTTAGTCTGGCTTATCGGGCCAAACCGGCGGTTCAGGCCAAAGCCAAAGGGCAAATGAATTTTACCACGCTCGATGATTTATTGTATGTGTTTGATTGGTGAAATAACAGGAACCTTTTGTTGTAGAGAGGTTCCTGCTGGTAATTAGCTGACACTTATTCCGATTAAAATCTAAAACCCACTGGATGAAAAATCATATTCCATTTTTTCACTTGGTCTTTGTAAATAAAAGCCCTGAATATATCTGACATTCATCGGCCAAAGCGCGGCTAGCATGGCGGCTTCTTCGACTTTAGGGATAATACTTTGCTTATCTCGATTATGGATCTCATCTAACAAGTGTTGCACCCTGGCCATAGATTCGGCATCGGTATGTAGTTTTTCGGTGACCGTATCAGAGAGTTTTACAAAATCAACATCGAGTTGATCAATCAAGGTGATTTGCTCTGGGTCTGCGCCAAAATCAGACAAACAGGTGACAAAGCCTTTAGCTTTTAATTGAGCAGTTAAGATCAAAACCCTTTTCAAATGGTTAGCTGCATCACTTTCATCAAATTGAAACACTAGCCGCTTTTTATTCAACTTGCTCGCGGCAAAAGTTTTTTCAATAAAGCCCAGCATGCTATCGTCAATCAATGAAACGCTGGAAAGGTGTACAAATATTTGCACTTTATCCTGGCTGTTAGTCGTTTTGATCTCTCTTTGCGCCTGAGTGACGATCCATTTGTCCAGTTTGACGCCCAGCCCCGCAATTCGAGCGATTGGAAAAACTTGCTCGGCTTCAATGGGATTACCGGCTTCATCATTTAAACGCAATAAAGCCTGATAGAGCGGTTTTTCTTCGCCGTGCAACTTAACAATCGGTTGATACAAGAGTTGAATACGCCCTGACTCAATGGCTTCTTGTATTTTATCGACCAATAGCGGGTCGACGTTTCCATTCATGTTGTGCAACGCTCTATTGAATACTTTGAAGCCATCGCCATTTTCTAATCGAGAGGCGGCGCTGTGTGCGTCAGAGATATATTGACCCACGTCAGAACTCTTGTCGCCAATTGGACAAATACCAATACTGAAGGTTATTTTTACGGTGTGTCCTTCGATATCAAATAAATACGGTTTGACCTCATTGCAAAGCATTTTTGCTAAGTCTTTAGCCTTTTGGCTGGATTTATCTTCAATCAAAATACCAAAGGAATGGTCAGCCAGTCGGGCTAGTTTATATTCTTCGTTGACTTTATCACTTAACCATTTGGCACATTCTTGAGTTATTTTTTCAACCCCGGCAATGCCGTACTCGCCTTTGAGTTGATTGTGCTGGTCGTACTCGACATAAAGGAGATTAAAGGTGCAGGCGTTTTCGATGGATTTTTCCTGCGCTTTTTGTAGTTGCTCAACAAAATAAACTTTATTGTATAAATCGGTCACAGTATCTAATGAGCTTAATTCTTTTAACTTTTCTTCAAGTTCAGAGTGATCAGTGGCTGAGCGGATCATGATTTGAGTGCAATTTTCATTATCAAAGTTGGCAGGGGAGAGTGTCATGATCGCTTCAAAAGTACTCATATCAGACCTGGCGCCACAAAAGCTGAAATTGTGTTGATCGTTGTTGGTGGCTATTTCTTTGAGGTATTGTTTGAACTCTTTCTGGTTTTTTTTGGCGATCATATCCAGTGCGGGCACACAAAGGACTTCATCGTGATCGGAATAAGCAAAAAGCTCCAAGTAGGCACGGTTAGCATAAACGTGCATGCCATCGTGAATGTAGGCGATGGCATCTTGTGAGCTATCGAGTAATAAGGTGCAGCGCTTTTCACTGGCTCTTAGGGCTAGCTCTGCTTGAGTTTTATTGCGGCGATTGTCTAAATTGTTAATTGTCTGTTCGGTGATCAGACACAACATTTCTAAATTCTTATGACTGACGACATTGCATGCGCCATCTTTGAGCGCTTTGACAATATGATCTTCTTGTAATTCATCGAGCATTACTATCGCAGGAATATCCCGGCCAAATTGAGCTATTTGCTCAATCGCTTGCCTGGCCGATAAATCAGGATGGTTTGGAATAGCTAAAAGGAGATCCGAAACTTGCTTTTCCAAAATTAATCCAAGTTCTTCAGGGGTTAATATTTGGGTAGCTCGAACCGCGAAGCCTCTATTTCTTAGTGCATTAATAATCGCTTCGGCATGATTGGATGAAGGCTCAATTAATAAAAGATGGATTGTTTTGATGTCTGTGGTCATCGTTTTTCTTTTTGTCCCGTGATTATATTTTTATACAATAAGTTAATCGGATTAGCAGGTCATTCTAAATTAAATCCCACACGCTATCGAGATCTTTTGGATCCTTTGAAGGGCTGGTTGGTATTTTGGTATCACTGCCATGGGTTATTTTATCAAAATAAAACTGCCTGGAGCTACCAGATGAGCTTATCTCTTTTGTCAGTCTGACTTCATACTTTTGCGAGATCTCAGTGACTCGAACTTTGTTATTGATATTAAACGCCAGTGGGTTGGTAACAATGGTTGCGGCTTGTCCGACTCCGGTTAACGCCGGTAGCAGCAGTGCACGCTGGTAATTGCTATCGTCACTGCGACTATTTCTTAACTGGATACTAATAGGGATGGCATCTGGTGCCAGTAATTGAACCCCCATTTGTACATCATTGCCTTTAACCTGGCGTCGAACCCATCGAACCACACCTATACTCCATTGTTGATTGGGGATGGCACCTTCAATAAAGCCAATGATTTCGCCAGTTTGTGCGTGTTTTGGTAGATCTGATGATGAAATTTGCAAGCAATAGCCGCCGGGACTCATATTGATTAAATCGCAATCTTGCACCTTGTAACTATCCCGCACGATCGTATCTCGGCTGCGTTTGGTAACATATTTTTCTTGCTCGTGTTGGCTAACGGCGCGATCCGGCTGATAGAGTTTGGCCCAGACATCTTCGCTGGTAATTGATGAAGTGCTCAGGTAATGTCGATCGGCATGAACATTAAGCCGATCTTTCTCGCTGGTGACAACTGCAATTGTGGCATTTTTTAAACTACCTTCCATGGCATCCAAAGTTTGAGAATTAAGTTCAAGTTCATCGGACTCGTCAGCGGAATCGATGGTTTGTCTCATCATCAGGCTTTCCATTAACAAGTAATGGGTGGCACCTAAACCAATACTCACCTGAATGTTATCTTCACAGTTAGTTCGTGCAAAACTGCGTTGAGTGTTCGGACTCCAGCAGTGGATCAAATGCTTAAAAACCATGGTTTTTCTAGCACTATAACGGGCTTTTTCCTGGACCCGGGTGAGATCCTGTTTTAGTTGATCAATAATGCCGATTACAGACAGTTTTAAACAAATTTCATCGGTTTTCTTTCGATAAAGTGATTTTTGAACTGGTGGCATACTGGAATTCAAGTTGAGAAGAAAAGGGTACTTATTAAAAGCATGCCCTTCCAAAGTACAAAACTCGACATAATTGGGCAGTATTTCCCATAATAATTCTATTTCGGCTTGTCGAAGTTGATAAGGATTAGCAATGCTTAACAGTAATATCTGGATAAAACACTCTTTGGCGGTATGCGAGAGTTCTTTACCAGAAGATTTAAATGTTTTTGTTTCAATTCCATGGGTGCGAGCCAGTTGGTAAAGCACATAGAGTTCTCGCCAAACTCGACCTGGAACCGATGCGTATAGCTGGTAGCAACGTAAAATCACTAAACCATGATATGTTATCGCCAGGCCAATCGCCAGGATAAGCAGTTTCTTTGATGATCGTTTCAGCCCTTCAATGGTGATTGATTCGATAACGGCATGAAAACCAATCGACAATTCGGTCTGGATCGCTTGAACGAGCACTGCGATTTTTCTCTGTTTATCATTTAAAGAAATATGATTATTGATAAATTGTCTTTCTAAAGCGTCCACTAACCTGACTGCAACTGGTTCAATCAGTTTCAATAACGACAAGCGTAACTCGGGTTCCAGGATCGTCTGATTGATGTCGACCAATAATCGATAGGTGTTGCGGGAGCTTTCACCCAAATTAGCGGCAGGCAGTTGTTCAACCCAAAGGCTGATTTGTTTAGGCGTAAGCTCAATGGCAGGTTTATGGTAAACCTGAAGTTCTCTTAAAGTTAAGCCGGTACTACCTTGCTTCATTCATTCTGTCTCTAAGTAACAAATTACAATATAGGGCATTTTTTAATCGGTGTTGAACCCAGTGTCTTACTGGAATATGGTGTCTCATTGGAATATGCCCAATATGGCTCATTATAACAACAATAATGGGATTTTCAGGTAAGGGAAAATCTTTCAATTGAATTTTGCGCTAGTCAAGATTTTAAAGTTTGACCCGCATAGCACTATAAATAGTCTATTTTATGTTAAAAGTCACGGACTTAGCGCAGATATTTAAAAAAAATTAAACTTTAAAGTTTGGCTCAACTAGAGTCCAATTAGTCATTTGAAGTTCAGTTTGTTATTTAAATTTATAAAACAATGGTTTTACAAGCTTTGTCGGGTTCTTCCACAACCAGTTTAGGGAGTAGGTAACCGGGTAATATTTGGCCCAGTTGGCGGATAATTTTTGATGCGCGTTTTTTGGAGATGTCAAAATGGGCTGCTCCAGCGACTGGGTCAAGTCGGTGGATGTAATAGGGAATTATTTGGTATTCAAATAATTTTTCACTCAGTTCAGCGAGTATTTGTGGATCGTCATTGATATTTTTCAGCAAGACGCTCTGGTTAAACACACTTACGCTGCTGCGGGTTAACGCGGCCAAACCATGGCCTAATTCAGCATCCATTTCATTGCCATGGTTAGCGTGGATCACCAGGCTGGTTTGCAACCGGTTTTTGGAGAGGAGTTTCTGTAATTGCAGGGTTAATCTTTGCGGGATCACCACTGGCAGGCGACTGTGAATTCTCAATCTGCGCAAGTGGGGGATTGCTTCTAATTGTGAAATGATTTCGAAAAGCTGCTTATCGCTGAGCAATAGAGGATCACCACCACTTAAAATCACTTCTGTGATGCTGGGATCTTTTTGAATGGTTTCAAGATTTTTTTGTAAATTTTCACCGCTGGCAAGTTGTTGATGGTAAGGGAAATGCCTGCGAAAGCAGTAGCGGCAATTGATCGCGCAGGAGCCAGTGAGTATCAATAATACTCGGCCCGCATATTTGTGCAGTAGCCCAGGAGTGTTATTGTTTTGTTCTTCAAGCGGATCATGGCTATAGCCTTCGATGTGGGCGTTTTCAATATCTCTTGCCAGTACCTGCAACAATAAAGGATCGTTAATATTGCCTTTTTCCATTTTGTCTGCAAAAGGGATAGGCACTCGTACCGGGAAGCTGGGTTGGACCAGATTTGATGGTCGATGAGCGGTCGGTTCTATATCTAAATAACGGAGTAATTGTTCCGAATCAGAAAATGCTGATTTGAGGTGGGATTTCCACGAAATGACCTGACATTCAGGGCTAGAAACAGGTATTATTGTCGCTGAATTTTTCATGGCACTAGTATTCCAAAAGTCAAAACAGTTTATTCCAAGCTAAAACAGTTTAAAAAGAGAGTAGTTTAATGGCATCTTACAGCACAAATGATTTTCGTTCTGGTCTTAAATTTATGCTTGATGGTGAGCCAGT
>JAUUYO010000048.1 GCA_030590405.1 Kangiellaceae bacterium | reverse complement strand
TGAAGGATTGGTATTACAAAAATTGGCGACAGAACCACATTTTGTTGTTGGTGGATTTACTGCTTGTTATTTTGGTGGGATTGAAGCGATGTTTAATTTTACCGTTGAACACCAAAAGCGCCGTAAGATGGCGGGTACAGATACCCCTTTGATTGAAAATGAAATGGTACAAACTCGTATGGGGGAAATGAGCGTGCAAGTCGAGGCGGCCAGGCAGTTGGTTTATCATGCGGCCAATATGGTGGTTTCAAACCGAGGCAGTAAGGAAACCAATGCGGCAATTCATCGAGCAAAATATTTTGTCGGTGAAGTCGGCCCGCAAATAGCTTCAATGGCGGTCAGAGCTTGCGGCGGTGGAACTATTTCAAAACATCTTCCGATGGAGCGTTTTTATCGTGATATTAGATGTTGTGGGTTGATGCCAGCCAAAAGTGATGAATGTCTCTGGTATGTGGGTAAAGAAGCATTTGGGATTGATATTAATAAACATGCTGAGACGTATTGGTAGAATTTTATAAGCGTAAAATTTTAATAAAACGGCTGCTTTCGGGCCTCTTGTGTCAGACTAGTTGTCGCCTCTAATATTTTAGTTAGAGGTAGAGGAAGTGAGAGCAAAATTTAGTCAATCGTTTAAAGTATCAGGCATATAGTTGATGTTTTGATTATTATCTTGTAACGGGGCACTTTAACAATATGTTGTTTTCTTGTATGAGAGATATTAATTCTTGAATAACATTGTCACTCCCAAACTCATCACATAAAACACCAATATTTTTTTCTTTAACAATTGCTTTAACAAAACTAAAACTGTCTTTGTCAATTTGTTTAACTTTTACATCAATGCCATTATTTTCCAAGAGCCAGTAGCTTGTTTTTATGTTGGTTATATCAATCGAGTTAAATGACTCTTTTTGGTGCTCCAGCCAAATAGTCATACCACCTCTGGAGGATTCAAAAATATTGATGTGCGGTAATAAACCAATCGTAAATCCCTCACTATTTTCAAATAACTTTTTAAGCTGAAGACTAAGATCTACGTTATTATTTCGTTTTTCAGGCAAAGATTGAATCAACCATTCAATTGAGACAACTTCAGATAGATAAGTGATATTTTGAGTGAGTTCGTGGTTCAAAATAAACTGATCAAAGTTACACCCAAGGTCATCAATCGAGTGCGAACGCCACTGGGTGTTGAGAATATAATCTCTAGCCAATTTTATGAAAAAACGATCCCCTAATAGTTCACGTACTATCGGAAAGCTGATTTTAAGCGCATTAATATGAACCGCTTCAATATTATCTCTATAAATGGATAAATTTTTGTACTGCTGTGTAATGTTTGTTTTAGTACCTGCAAAATACTCACTACAAAAGGTTTGCCATTGCAGCATATTCATATTGCAATTAACTTTGGTGTGGAGGGGGAGGTTACTAAGCAACGAATTTTTTCAGCCTTTTCAACCTCATTAATTAGAACATTCAATTCAGGTAGATCATTATCCCATTCCAATAATGTTGGAATCTCTGGTATTTCCCCCAAGACTCTTGCAAAACTATCCCATACTTCTTTTGCCACAGGTTGACTATGTGAATCAAAATAGTAATTACCTCGATCTTCATAACCCGCAATGTGAATTTCTTTTACATTTGAAAGATCTATTCCTTCAATATACTCTGTCGCGTCAAATCCATGATTGAAAGCATTGACGTGAATATTATTAATATCTAATAACAAGCCGCAGCCTGAAGCTGAGCATATCTGATTAATAAACTCCCACTCGTTCATTTCTGCAGGTGCCTCGATATAGGTTGAGGCATTTTCCATCAAAATTTGCTCTCCCATAAAGTCTTGCACACGGCAAATCTTGTCACTCAAATAATTCATGTTTTTTACATCCAATACCACTGGCAAGAGTTCATGGAACCTATGATTTGCTGTGTGAGTCCATGCAAAATGGTCTGATATGAGTTTTGGTTGCCATCGATCCTTTAGTTCACACAGTTTTGCAAGATAATGATAATCAACTGGTTCGATAGAGCCGATTGAAAGACCAACTCCATGAAAGCTGATAGGATAGTTTTCTGCCAGTTTGTCGATAACAGATAATGGTGCATTTTCTGACATGTAGTTATCAATTAATATTTCGAACCAGGGGATATTTGGATTTTGCAGCAAAACTTCATCCGCATGTTCCATTCTAAAACCAATTCCTGTGCCGTTCAGTTCGCTATCTTTCACGGTTACTCCTTTTGAGCGAAAGTTTGGAAACCTTTCGCTCTTTTGACAACGCGGGTAAATATTTAGGCCTTAGGTTTTTCTAGTGAACCATCGACAATTTTCTCACAAGTTCCTTCGGGTACATAAATCCATTCATCAGGTTCACCATCAGCAGTCGCGTTTGCAGCACAAGAGTGTTTGCTAGTGCCACAATCATTCTTGCCTTTTTTGGCTACGCCATAACATTTTTCGAATCCTTTTTTTGCCGCCTGAACTTCACCAGATTGCATTGCAAGCCCCGTCATTAAAAGACCAGTGATTGCCATAGATGTTAAAGTTTTTGTAGATTGATGCATTTTATTCTCCTTTGTGTAGTTGAATATGGTGTAATTGTTGAATATGCTTAGATAAAAGACACTGGCTCTTCTATTTTTCTTTCAAAAAAAAATAAAAAACGCTTAATTAACTCTATCTCATTGATTTACCTAGTAGTTTATTTGATGTTTATCTTTCTGAAATAAATGATGGATGATGTTTGAAAGAATTTTGTTTAAATGAATGTCTATTATATTAGGAGATAATTTTCGCTCTTATAATTTTCGTTCTTATTACTTGAATTCGCGATATGGCATATACTTGTAACTGATTAATCCTTTGACTGTCAGGTAACACAGTCCATACCAATATAAATATTGTGAAATAGTAAAATGACTAACCAATCAGGTGTCGTAAAACAGTGTCAACTAAAATTAGGCAATATGAGAACTTAGTAAGAAGTTTTTATAAACCGCTATATCGATATGCATTTTGGTCTTGCAAAAATAAGCAAGTTGCCGAAGATCTAGTTCAAGAGACTTTCACTCGCGCATGGAAGAACCTCAATCAACTCAAGAGTCTTGATGCAGCAAAACCATGGCTTTTTACTATTTTAAATCGTGAGAATGCACGCCGCTTTACGCGTAAACAATTACCTATGATTGAGCTTTCTGAAGAGTGGAACCTTCAGCATATTGCAGACAAAAACAACGAGATAGATAAAATAGCATTGCAAAGAGCGATAATGAAATTGTCTGATGAATATAGAGAGCCGCTCGTACTTCAAATTATCGCAGGGTTTTCTACCGATGAAATTGCAAAAATGATGAGTTTAAACTCAAATACCGTTTCAACAAGATTATTTAGAGCGCGTGCAGAGCTAAAAAAAATGATGTTTAGCGCAAATGTTAAAGTAGGTGAAAAAAATGGATGAGTTAGAAAAAAAACGTCGAGAGTTAGCATCACCATCTAATGAAATTCATAATCTCAATGAAGCTGATTTCAATGATTTGTCAGAAAAAGATCTTGAACGAATGAGTGTGAATTATAAGTTTGAAAAACAACTAGAGGAAGCGATCACGATTGAGGTACCTGAAAATCTGGCCGATAAAATATTGCTGAATCAAGCGACTCAACACCCAGGCAACTTCTTTTTATATAAATCAACATTATCAATTGCCGCTTCTGTTGCGCTAATGATATTTATTTTTTTAGGCATGCAGGCCGAAAAACTAACAGATATAGCTTTGGCACATGTGTATCATGAGTTGGACCATCTGGTTGAGACCGGTTCTACTATTAATGCAGATCACGTTCGTGCAAATATAAAACAACTTGGATTCGATTTGCCTGGTCTACCCCAAAATATTTCCTATGCTGGAAAATGTACCATTGGGAATAAACAAGGTATGCATATTGTTGTAAGAGTCAATAATAATCCGGTCACTCTTTTTATTAGTAGCGACAGAGTCGACGATAAAAATAACTTCAATGACAATCGTTTTAATGGAAAGATATATCCGACAAAAAACGGTAGCATTATTATCATCGGAGAATCTGTTCAAGATATAGAGGATGTATATGGGCAAACGAAGACTATTTGAGCTGCTGTTTCACTTAAGCTAACTCTCGTCATTATTATCCATTACGGGCAATGTTGGATCGTTAAAACGAACGACCGCGCTTAAATATGCAGTTATTTCAAGGTGGCCGCTTTCATTTGATTAATAAAAACACCAAGTCGATGAAGTAGTTGATTTTCATCATCCAGATTATCCTGGATAATTTTTACTACCGCAGAACCACTAATTACGCCATCAACATCTAAATTTATTGCTTGTTTGACTTGCTCGATATCTGAAATTCCAAAACCTAACAGGCTTGGTGGTGCGTTATAGGATTTTAGCGAAGAAAGGATGTTCTCGATTGGCATTTCCGCTTTCACATCGGTACCGGTCACACCCGCACGGCTTAATAAGTAAGTGTAGCCTTGACCTAGCTCAGCTACTTGTTTTAGAACATCTTGAGGTGCATTGGGGGTTGCAATAAAAATGGGTTGGATATTATGTTTTTTAGCTTCTGCAACAAATGGTTCAGATTCAATGATTGGCACATCGGCGATTAACGCAGAATCGACCCCCGCTTTTTCCGCAGCTTGATAAAAGTTGCCAATGCCATTCGCAACTACCAGATTGGAGTAAAGCAACAGGCCTACCGGGATTTCAGGATATTCCTGACGTATGATTTTTATGAGTTCAAAACATTGACTTATTGTTGCGCCTGCTTGTAACGCTCGAATGGAAGCTTTCTGGATGACTGGTCCATCAGCGATGGGATCAGAAAAGGGCAGGCCAAGCTCCAATGCATCAGCGCCGTTTTCGATTAAACAGCGAACTATTTTTAAGCTTAATTCAAAGTTGGGGTCGCATAATGTGACAAAAGGGACAAATGCGCCCTGGTTGCTTTCTTTTAATTGTTTAAATTTATTTTGGTATCGATGACTCATTTTTTTTGCCTTTGTAGGGAGTGGAATAATACCCCAGAAATTAATTTTATATAAATATCGGTTAGCGTTGAGTGTAGCGAAACCCGACAAAAGTTTTGATATTGGTTTAATCGTTTAGAGATCTAACATACTCCAAATCTTTATCGCCGCGGCCGGATAAGTTAACTATTATCGTCGTTTCTTCTGTTATTTTTTCAGCGAGTTGTAATACGTAGGCCAGTGCGTGTGATGATTCCAGTGCGGGAATGATCCCTTCGCACCGAGATAATTGTCGAAAAGCTGATAAGGCTTGAACATCCGTAACCGAAACATATTCAACGCGGCCGATATTTTTTAAGTGAGCGTGTTGTGGACCAACCGCTGGATAATCCAGGCCTGCTGATATGGAATAAGATTCTTCAATTTGACCTTCTTTATCTTGCATTACAAAAGTATGGGTTCCGTGCAGGACGCCTTTTTTACCTTTAGTTAAAGTTGCGCCATGTTGATTGGTATCTAGCCCTTTGCCAGCAGGTTCAACGCCGATCAATTTAACTGATTCATAAGGAATAAATTCATGGAATAATCCAATCGCATTTGAGCCACCACCCACACAAGCAATCGCGTAATCGGGAAGACGACCTTCTTTTTCGATTATTTGTTGGTGCGCTTCTTCGCCGATCATTTTTTGAAACTCTCTGACCATCGTCGGGAAGGGGTGTGGTCCCGCCGCAGTGCCCAAAAGATAATGAGCTTCTTTGTAAGATGAAGACCAGTCCCGCAAAGCTTCATTGACCGCATCTTTTAAAGTGCCACTACCGGCTGAGACTGGAATAACTGTCGCGCCCATTAATTCCATTCGGTAGACGTTCGGCTGTTGCCTGGCGCAATCTTTTTCGCCCATATAAATGCGACATTTAAGGCCGAGTAAGGCACAAGCAATTGCAGTCGCCACCCCATGTTGGCCTGCGCCGGTTTCAGCGATAATTTCTTTTTTACCCATGCGTTTTGCGAGTAATGCCTGGCCTAATACCTGATTAGTTTTGTGAGCGCCGCCGTGTAATAAATCTTCTCGCTTTAGGTAGATCTTAACTTTTTCATTTGGCGAAAAATTACTGGTTAAAGTTAGTGGGGTCGGTCTACCTGCATAATCTTTCAGTAGGCTAGAAAAAGTTTTTTTGAAATCATCATCTGACTGAGAATCAATAAATGCTTCTTCCAGTTGGGTTAACGCGGGAACAAGTAGTTCCGGGACGAACATGCCACCAAATTCGCCGAAATATCTGTTTAGTTTTGTCATTATATCTGTTCCAATTTGTTATCTAATTAAGCTCTTAAAGCTTCAAATATTGTGGTAATTTTAGATTCGCTCTTAATTCCCGGAGAATCTTCTACACCTGAATTAATATCTAGGCCAAAAGTATTGAGTTTGTTCGCAGCTTTTATATTGTTAATGTCGATGCCACCTGCGAGCATGATTTTTTCTTTATCGATTTTTTCAAGTAATGACCAATCAAATGGCTGTCCACTGCCGCCGCGCATTTGTCCATTATGGGTGTCCAGTAGGTATCGGTCGATATTATTATCGCCTTCGAGCAACGGAGAGATTGCTATGGAGTTATCTTTGATATTAATTGCTTTCCATAGTTCACATTGAGGTAAGGCTTTTTTTATGGTCTTAATATATTCAAAGGTTTCATCACCATGCAATTGAATCACTTTTAGTGCCAGTTTGGTGGCCGTATGAATTAATATTTGTTCATCTTCATTGACAAATACGCCCACATAATCAAGTGGGGCGGCTTTGATGATTGCTTTGGCTTGCTGCAAATCGACACATCGAGGTGATTTAGAGTAGAAGATTAATCCTCCATATACGGCACCTTGTTTATACGCGTTTTTAGCCGCTTGTTCGCTAGTCAGTCCGCATATCTTTGTTGTACCATAGATTAATTTTTTACATTGTTTACGAATGTTTTGTTCGGCCATAATGCTTGAGCCTATCAGAAATCCGTTAACCAGTGGCGCTAAACGTTTTATTTGTTGACGATTGCTAATGCCTGATTCGGAGATAATTAATGTATCCCGCCGAATCTCTGCCGGTATTTGTGCGACGAGTTTTTCGGTCGTTGCCAGATCGATCGTTAAATCTTTTAAATTTCGGTTATTAATTCCGATTATCCGTGCTTTTAGTTTAATCGATCTTTGCAACTCTTCGCTATCATGTACTTCGGTTAAAATATCCAGGTTGAGTTGTTTGGCAACGTCAGCAAGCTGAATATATTGTGCATCGTCTAACACTGACAACATCAATAAAATGGCATCGGCACCAAAATAACGAGCTTCATAAACCTGATAAGTATCAATAAAAAAATCTTTGCATAAAATTGGTTGCTTAACCAGTTGACTGGCCTGAATTAAATACTCAAAGCTGCCTTTAAAGTAAGTGTAATCAGTGAGTACCGAAATGGCACTGGCGAAGTCTTTGTAGACTGATAATATTTCAGATAGGTCGAAATTTTTTCTAATCAGACCTTTTGAAGGCGAGGCTTTTTTGCACTCGAAAATAAAATCCGATTTTTCGTTGTTGAGCGCATCATAAAAACTTCGATTGGAAGATTTGATGTTGTTCTTTAAATCATCAACGGATAATTTTTTTTTACGAGTAACCAGCTCCTGCTCTTTGTTGGTTACAATTTCAGCAAGGATGTTGTTAGGCATTGCTGGTCTCCAAATCTGGATTATTGCCTGCGGCAGCTGATGCTGGATTGCTTTCAAAACTCTGACTAAGCGCTATTAATTGATTGAGTCGGTTGATAGTCTTGCCGCTACTAATTAAGTTCAATGCCTGCTCGGCACCTTCTTTTAGAGAGCGGGCTTTACTTGATAATTTAAGTAGTGCTGCCGCATTGGCTGCAACGGTATTAGCTATGGCAATCTTCTTTTTACTATCAAGATTTCCACTTAGAATATCAACAAAAATCTCTGCGTTTAACTCAGGATCATTGCCAGTGATATCTTCTTTAAAACAAGAGGGTAAAGCGAAGTCCTGATTTGAAATGGTATAAGATTTAATTGCGCCACTTTCTAGCTCAACCACTTTAGTATCGTTATGCAAAGTAATTTCGTCATAACCCGCACTATGCACTAACATTGCTGTTCGACATCCTGCCAACTTTAGCGTTTCAGCCGCAGGTAAACATAGCTCCGCTGAATAGACACCCATTAACTGAAATTCTGGATTTGCCGGATTGATCAAAGGACCCAAAAGGTTAAAGATAGTTCGTGTTTGTAGCTGATTACGAACCGGCATAACGTGTTTAACGCCCGGATGATAATTGGGGGCAAATAAGAAACAAAAATTTAATTCATCCAGACATCTTCTTGCCTGTTCTGGATTAAGATCAATTTTAAAACCGAGTCGCTCTAAAACATCTGCCGAGCCACATTTGGAGGATATCGACCGGTTTCCGTGTTTAACCATCGGCAGCCCCAATTCTGCCAATAAAACCGCCACCATCGTTGAAATATTGACGGTATTCATCCCGCTACCACCTGTTCCACAGGAGTCAGCCGTGGGGTAGTCGGGTTTTGGGAAGTGCTGAGCATGTTGTCGCAAGGCTTCAGCTGCACCGGCTATTTCTGTAGGTTGCTCACCTTTCATTTTTAAACTGACTAGCAAGCTGGTCATTTCAATTTCGGATAACTGACCTTTAATCAGGGCTTCGAATATTTTTTGTGATTCGCTAAGGTCCAGATTTTCCAAACTATATATTTTTTGCAGTATGTCTTTCATTATTTTCTCGATTGTTTCTCGTAGGGTGTATTAGAGCGTTTTTTGCTCGTAATACACCGTTGCTATTTAATTGCGTCAATGTCGGATGACGGCTAAAAACAGCCTAATCCGACCTACGTCTAAATTTCTATATCATTCACCCCAAAAGCCATTGCAGTGATTGTTTCATTAGCTGAGCGCCTTCAGGAGTTAATATAGATTCTGGATGAAATTGAAAACCCAACACCTTCTCTTTTTCATGTTTTACTGCCATCACGTCATCTTGTGAAGTCGCGATTATTTTTAATTGGCTGGGAACTTTTGTTGCTGCTAACGAGTGATATCGAGCCGCTCGAAAGGGTGATTCTAGCCCTGCAAATAATACTTGCTCGTTGTTGTCCAGGTGAACATCGCAGGTTTTGCCATGAATAATGCTTTTTGCGGCGCCAATGGTTCCCGCATAACTTTGTATGATAGCCTGGTGTCCGAGACAAATTCCCATAATTGGGATGATGCCTTTGTATTTTTCTATAACTGCCAGGGTGATGCCTGCGCCATCGGGATTCCCGGGGCCGGGTGATAACACAATAATTTGTTGTTTTTCGCTATTAAATTCTTTATCGGCTAACTGTTGCAAGCAAACGTTATTCCTAAAAACCTTTACCTGATTAACTAATGGCTTGAGTTGGTTAACGAGGTTGTAGGTGAAGGAATCAAAATTATCGATCAATATAATTTCAACCTTAGTCAATGGATTATCGATTTTCATTGTTATTGACTCACTTCACTTTGTAAACTTTGGTTGGCTTGTTGAATGGCATGGATCACGGCGTTCGCTTTGCTTCTGGTTTCATCCGCTTCGGCTTTCGGTTTGGAATCAAAAACAATTCCTGCACCCGCTTGAATGTGAGCTGTTCCATTTTTGCAAAAGGCACTTCTAATCACGATGCAGGTATCCATGTCGCCTTGAGTATTTATATAACCAACCGCGCCGCCGTAACTACCTCGTCTTTTCTTTTCTGTGGTTCGAATTAATTCGGTAGCTTTTATTTTTGGCGCGCCAGTAAGGGTGCCCATATTCATGCAAGCCTGGTAAGCGTGAAAGCAGTCGAGGTCTTTTCTTAATTCGCCTTGAACGCAGGAAACTAAATGCATCACCTGAGAATAGCGATCCACTTCAAGTAGTCTTGGGATCTGCAAGCTGCCACTGTTAGATATTCTTGCGATATCATTTCTGGCTAAATCAACCAACATCATGTGTTCAGAAATTTCTTTAGTATCCAGCTTGAGCTCGGCCTCTAATCGTTTATCTTTATCGTGGTCTATTTGGTCATTATCTAATTTTCCACGAACTCTGGTTCCGGCAATGGGGTAAAGCTCTACCTTGTTGTCGGATTTTTGATATTTAAGCGCGCTTTCAGGAGAGGCTCCAAATAGAGTGAAATTTTCGTCTTGCATGTAGAACATGTAAGGGCTTGGATTGCTTTGTTTTAAATATTGATAACTCAACAGATTATTCTGGCACTCCATTGAAAAGGTTCGAGACGGAACCACTTGAAAAACATTTCCTGCGACAATTTCTTTTTTGAGTGCGATAACGGTATTTTCATAATCCTTATCACTCAGATCGCAATCAACCTTTGTTTGGATGTTTTCGGTTGTAATATTAGCCTGGTTGACCATATTATTATTATTGGAGGAGGACTCGCGGTCATGCGTTGTGTCGATGATGCTTGATATTTTTTCCATTCTTCTGGATTGTTCATAATATTGTTTTTCAGAACCCTCTCCCGCAAAAATATTACCACAAATACTAATTTGCTGGGTTTGATGGTCCAAAATAATCACTTCTTCTGCCAGGTAAAAAACATAATCTTGGCAGTCATTATCACCAAACGGAATTTCAGGTAAATCTTCAAAGCTGGCGATAAAATCAAACGAAAAAAGGCCGCACAAAAATACCGCAAAAGCGTGGTTGCTTTGTGATTGAAATACATGGTTGATTTTTCGTAAACAATCAATTGGAGTTGATCGCTTTAATCGGGACTCTTCATCGAGCTCAATATTAGAGCTTGATGAAGGCTGATAATTAAGTACGATTTGTAAACGTTTCTCTTTTGTCTCAGTTAAGTTCACTTCAAACTGTTTCGCCAAATAGCTAAGCGCGTTATTGCCATTGTGAGTCAACGAAGTGATTGAAACCTGTTGCTGCTGGCATTCTATTCTTAATGCTGCTTTGTTCATTAAGATACTTTTTAATTGTTGCTTACTTTCAATTTCGCAAGACTCCAACAGGATTCGATTATTGCTATTTCCCGGTTGTGATAAGGAGTGCAATAAGGCTACCGGATCAATAGAACACTCGACGATTTTTGTGAGTGTCAATACACTACCGGGAGTTTGCAAAGCTGTTTTATACATTTTGTACGATCCTTATTTAAGCTATAACCTTTCCAGCGGCGGTGACAAAAGGCTGTAAACCGCGCATGAGTTTTTCAAAGTCTTTCTCATCCAATGATTGCATACCGTCCGATAGTGCGACCAGTGGATCATAATGAACTTCAACAATGATGCCATCGGCACCGCAGGCCGCAGCTGCTCTGGCCATCGGACTGACTAGTTCACGTATGCCGGTGCCGTGTGATGGATCAACGATGACCGGTAAGTGGCTTTTAGTTTTGATGTAGGCGACTGCACCTAAGTCAAGGGTGTTACGGGTGGCTCTTTCGAAAGTTCTGATCCCTCGTTCACAAATAATGATATTTCGATTGCCTTCGTTGAAAATATATTCTGCCGCTAAAAGTAATTCTTCAATCGTGGCCGACATGCCTCTTTTTAAAATGACCGGTTTATCAGTTTGTCCAACGGCTTTTAACAGCCTGAAATTTTGCATATTTCTGGCACCGATCTGAAAGGCATCGACATATTGACTCATCATCTCCACATGACTCGCGTCAATCACTTCTGTGACACTGGGGAGATCATATTCTAGCGAAGCTTGTTGCATAAGTTTAAGACCTTGTTCTTCTAACCCCTGAAAGCTGTATGGCGAGGTTCTTGGTTTGAAAGCGCCACCTCTTAAGCCGATACCGCCGTGTTTTTTGACGATAGCTGCGGATTTAAATATCTGATCTTTATTTTCTATCGCGCAAGGTCCAGCAATCACCGCAAATGAACCGCCACCAATGAGCTTATTGCCAAACTGAACTTGGGTATCAAAGGATTGCATTTCTCGACTGACTTGTTTGTAGCTGGTTAGAATAGGTTTAACGCTTTCAACCATCGGGTTAGCAGCTAATTGAAGACTGGCTAAGATCCGTTCATCGCCGAGGGCACCAAGTACTATTCTTTCAATCCCAGGCATGTATAAAGGTTTTAATCCAGCTTGCTCTATTTTATTTAAAATTTGTTTGGCATCAGCTTCAGTTGCTTTTGGGGTTAGTACAATAATCATAATTTTTGTCCTGTTAGTTTGTATAATGTTTAAAAAGTTTTTGTTGTCATTTTTGTTTCGTTGTACCGTCCATACCCACTACATTCGTTATGCTCATGGGACAAGCTTTCCCTGGGCATGGTCTAATCGCTTCCATGACTCCTTGATACATACAGTCCATCCCTGGGCATGGTCTAATCGCTTCCATGACTCCTTGATACATACAGTCCATCCCTGGACATGGTCTCATCGTCTTCCATGACTCCTTGAGGCATACAGTCCATCCCTGGGCATGGTCTCATCGTCTTCCATGACTCCTTGAGACATACAGTCCATCCCTGGACATAAAAAAACCCGCTGCGAGCGGGTTTTATTTATGCTATTAATTCTGTCAATTCAATAGATGATAAAAGGCCCACTCAAAATTATTGAGCGCCACCAACATAGACTCATTGAGTGCAGACAGATTAATGGATTGTTTGATTGAGTTTGCATTTTATTTTTCATCTTTGTTATTTTGTAGCCAAAGCTTCCGTGTATTGTAAGCAAAAAAAAACCCGTTAGTGGTATCTGACGGGTTTTTATGATTCTGTGTTTATGCTATTTTTATATCAGCATCAAACCATCGCCCGTATTGGAGTTTTCCACCACCAACGGGTCGCTAAAAAAGTGCGTACTATTTTACCAAATAAGGCTTGCTTAAATAAGTTCATGGGTCGACTTTATACTTTATGCTTAACTTGTGTCAAGGCAAAAGAGTGGTAAATAAACAAAAATTATTAGTTTCAGCGTAAGTCGTTGTGTTTATCGAGCGTTGGGGAAGTCAATTTTCGTGTTTATTGGCAAAAAAGCACGCAACTTTCTGAATTTTGACTATATTTATAGACAGTAACTGGATAGATCTAGGCTGTGATCAGCCTATTGTTGGAAATATCCGTTTAAAAATAGGTGTATTTTTACAATACCCTTGGTCCAATTAAGAACATGGTACATTTTTTGCTCGTAAGATAACAATTGCGAGTGATTCTGACAATATTTTGACTAATAGGAATAACTGTCGTGAGTTCAGATGAAAAGCAATTAACAAATAAAGACGTGGATAGCGATGAAGTTCTCCAATGGGTGACTTTTCGTTTAGCTAACGAGACTTATGGCATTAATGTTATGCAGGTCCAGGAAGTTCTCCGTTTTAGCGATATTGCGCCGGTTCCTGGAGCGCCTTCATACGTTCTTGGTATTATTAATTTACGCGGTAATGTGGTTACAGTTATCGATACCTGCCAGCGTTTTGGGTTACCGCCAATTGAACTGACTGATAATACCAGGGTTGTTATTATTGAGACAAATCAACAGGTTATCGGTATTTTAGTCGATGCGGTTGCGGAAGTGGTTTACTTGAAACACTCCGATATTGACTCTACGCCTAATGTTGGTAATGAGGAATCGGCCAAGTTTATTCAGGGAGTCACTCATCGGGAAGGTGAATTATTGATTCTGGTTGATCTTAATAAGTTGTTAGGTGAGGAAGAGTGGGGCGAACTGGATTTTCTAGATGGTTAGAGCAAGCGTTGGTATAAAAAATATCAGTAAGGAATATTTAAAATGGCACAATGGTTTTCAGAATTTGGTTTTTCAGGATTTGAGGTAAATTACCTGTTTGCGAGTTCAGTATTTGCTTTTATTGGTGTACTTTTTCTAATCCAGCGTTGCTCCATTAAATTGCACAACCTCCAGAAACAATTAAGCCAATTACAAAACGAAGTGAGAGCCATCAATAGCGGCAACCTTGGAATGGGACGGAAAATAAATCAATTTGCCGAAGAGATAGCTAACGTTGAATTTGGTCACGTTTCACAGGATTTACCGATGGCAAGCGAAAAGACTTATCAGCAGGCCGGTTTATTATTGTCTCGTGGTGCAACTATTGAAGAAGTGGTAGACTCTTGTGATATCGCACCAGCCGAAGCTGAATTGTTGGCGATTATGCGTCATTCGCGTCCTACCAAACAGGCGATAGTTTGATCTAACCAAAGTATCATCAGAAGACATACACGGAATTTTACAATCCTGGCTTGACCACACTCCTCAAAATACGCATTATTGGCAACCGAATCAATGTACTCTTTTTGATCCTGAATTAATCTATTTCAGGTAAAAAGTGATCCTGACCGCATTCCATTATTGTGAGTAATTATGCAGCCGATTGAAATAAAAAATAAAGACCTTGCCCTTAAACTGTCCCCTTTGTTTTCAGGGATTAAACGGGGTATTGAAAAGGAAAGTCTCAGGATCCAACCGGACGGATACTTGTCTCAATACATTCATCCGGTCGAATTAGGCTCAACACTGACCAATCCTTATATTACAACGGACTATTCAGAGGCTCTGCCCGAATTTATTACCCAGGCGACTAGCAATCGAGACAAGCCACTTAAAGAGTTATACGAAATTCACCAGTTCTGTTATCAGTATTTAGGCGATGAAGTGCTTTGGTCGGCAAGCATGCCTTGTGTTATGGGGGAAGAAAATGATATTCCAATTGCACGATATGGCTCTTCAAATAGCGCCAAAATGAAAGAGGTGTATCGGATTGGTCTTGGTCATCGCTACGGCCGATTTATGCAAACCATCGCTGGCGTTCACTATAATTTTTCATTGCCCGATGAATTTTGGCAGGCGTTTTATCAGGCTGAGAATTCAGAATTATCGTTGCAAGATTTTATTTCTGAAAAATATATGGGCATGATCAGAAACTATTTGCGTTATTCCTGGTTGATCCCGCTGTTTTATGGCGCATCGCCAGCACTTTGCGAAAGCTTTATTCAGGGCAAAAATATTGATTTAGAAGAGTTAGTGCCTGGCACCCGTTATAGCCGTTATGCAACCTCATTACGAATGAGTGACCTTGGTTATCAAAACAAGGTCCAGAGTAAATTGAATGTTGGGTACAACAGTTTGGATTCCTATATCGACGCGTTAGAAAAAGCTATTCGTACCGAAGACCCATATTATCGAGATATGGGAGTTAAAAAGGATGGCGAATATCAACAACTAAATGCCAATATCTTGCAAATTGAAAATGAGTTTTATGGCAGTATTCGGCCAAAACGAGTGGCGGTATCTGGTGAGCGTCCAACTAAATCGCTTAAATTACACGGCATTGAATATGTTGAAGTGAGAGCTTTAGATATTAATCCCTTTTCACCGATAGGACTTAATTCATCGCAGATGGCTTTTTTGGATGCATTTTTGTTATGTAGTTTATTTGCTAAATCAGACCCCATTACCGCCAGAGAAATGGGAGAAAACACCGATAATTTTGATCGAGTGGTACAGAAAGGGCGACATCCAGATCTTTGTTTAACCGTGCAAAATACTTGTGTACCACTGGCTGAAATTGCTGGAAATAT
>JAUUYO010000263.1 GCA_030590405.1 Kangiellaceae bacterium | reverse complement strand
CTTTAGCCATTTGGATTAAATCGGAAAAGTCAGCCTGCACAAATTCGATTTTAACCGATAACTTATCTGCCAGTAGTTGAACATATTCAATTGAGTAGCCTTCGGCTTTACCATTTCTGGTAAAGTCGTAAGGCGCATAATCCGGTTCATTCATCACTCGAATAACTGGATGTTGTGATAGCCATTGTCGCTCATCTTGAGTCAGCAAATCTCTATTCGAGATTCCGCTTTCTGCTGACACTTTTTTTATTGGTAAGGAAAACAGACAAACCGACGCCGCTAGCCCAATGCAACTCATAAGCAGTAATTTTAATCCATTAGCATGTAGATATTTCACTGGATTGCTCGGTTCGGTTGGTATTTACGCCAATGGTAAACGAATTAGATTTTTGCTGAAAAGACCTTTGGCTTCAGTTTTTATAACTATAGTCCAGGATCTGGCTAAGCGCCTAATTGCAGCTACGATTTATGCGCTTATTGAATCATTGAGATGCGAAAGGATAAAAGCTGATGAGGTCATTAAAGCGAGCGGGATCGTATTGATAAAAAAATAACGGCTAAATACCTGAAGTGGTCATTGAAGTTAGCTTAACGGTTTCAAAACAATTACCTTTTCCATCACTGGCCCGTTGTAATGCATGACTTGCTGCTTGTATATTTTTATCGAGGTTGAATGTTTTTAAATTAATTGAAGTTGCGACACCAATCGAGACACTCACAACGCCCAGCACTCTCGAAGATTTATGCTCGATATTAAGCGCTTCGACAGCCAGGCAGATCCGCTCAGCCACTTTTGCAGCGCCCTCCTCATCAGTATCAGGTAGCATTAAAATAAAATCATCTTCAGTGATCCGCCCGACAAAATCTCCAGGCCGATGGACCGATGCCATGATCGCTTTGGCAACACTCTTCAAACAATTTAAAGAGGCTTGTTCAGCATAATATTCCTGATAAGATTCAAAATAATCGATATCGATGATTAACAGGCTAGCGGGTTGCATTTGCCGGGATAAGATAGACCAGTGCAACATGGCTAAATCGAAAAAATGATCTGAGCTATAAACATGGGTTAACTTATCAAATTTAGTCGCTTCTTCCGGTGTGTTTCGCGCTTCATTGAGCTGCTGCTGCATGAGGATAAAGCGCTCCATCACCCGCAGCTTGGCATGCAAGATTTGCTTTATCACAGGCTTCACTAAATAATCATCAGCCCCCGCTTCAAAACCGGCGATAAAATCTTCGAGACGGCCCCGCTTAGTGATAAATATAATTGGGACCCATTGTTCGCCCAAATATTCACGAATAATAGAAACCGTCTCATAACCATCCAGGCCTGGCATTTCGACATCACAAATAATCAAATCAGCACCACTCAGCTCCATGAGTTGCACCGCTGTTTCGCCGTTACTAACCACCGTTATGGCATGTCCGGCACTTTTGATATCATTTGAAATCTGTTGCTGAAGAGTGGGACTATCCTCGACTAACATAATATTCATCTAGCGACTAACCCCTTAAAAATTCACTCTGTAACAAGATGTTACTCTCTACCATAAGTTAATCAGCAACCTCTTGCAAATCACTTTTGCTGGTATTATTTTGCACATCGTTTAAACTGGCTCAAACAATCCGGTTGTGAAAAGGCTTTTTAATTCATAATTGGAATAATATTTTAATTTAATATAAGTGAAATCACCTTTACTGTTCAGTAATTTATCACTGGTGTAAGGTCTATTTACTAGAATATTTTGTCCCCTGGAGTTCTTATTTAGATGTTTCGACTGCTTAGTTTTTTTATGTTCTCCAGCGTAAAATACCTTGCCAGTATTTTTTATCGATTTGACGTCAAATGGCTGAGTGAACAATCGTCAGTTAACTGGAAAGACATCAAACTGATCGTTTTTCTCAATCATACCAGTCTTTTCGAACCCATATTTATCCGTGTGGCTCCCAACTCTTTTATTTGGCGGTTATCCAAAAATCTCGTGGTACCCGGTGCCGATATAACTTTAAAGCGGCCTATCGTCGGTCGTTTTTTTAAATCCATTGTACCTGGCGCAGTATCAATTTCTCGTAAGAGAGACAGTAGTTGGACTAATTTTATGGATAAGATCGCCCCAGGCTCTGTAGTTGCGATATTACCCGAAGGTAGAATGAAACGAAAAGATGGTCTGGATAAGCACGGAAAACCTATGTCAGTACGCGGCGGCATCGCAGATATATTACATCATATGCAAGATGGCAAAGCGCTATTTGTTTATAGTGGCGGTTTACATCATATTCAGTCGCCAGGACAAATTTTTCCTCGGATCTTTAAACGAGTAAAAGTCAACCTTGAATTGATGAACATCGAACAATACAAGCACATGATTGAAGAAAAATCAACCACGTTTAGAGAATTTAGAAAAAACATCATTAACGATCTTAATCAGAAATTGTGTTCAAAAATCCCTATGGATGATCAATAATATTAAGTAAAGGAAAAACTAAATTATCGGAAAATGAAATTCATCGGCAAATGAAACTCATCGATAAAATAGAATTCATTAAAAAGGACCGCAAATGGACAGCTCAATAGATAAAAACATTCAACACACGCTCAAGCAAAATTTCGGTTTTAGTCAGTTAAGACCAGGTCAGCAGCAAGCCATCCAGTGCATTTTAGCTGGTCGCTCAGCGGCCGCTATTTTTCCGACAGGCTCAGGAAAATCGCTTTGTTATCAGCTACCGGCTTTGCATCTTCCGCACTTAACATTGGTAATTTCCCCGCTATTGGCTTTAATTAAAGATCAGGTAGATTTTTTACTCTCAAAGGGCATTGCCGCCGCCAGCATTGATTCCAGTTTAGATCGGCAACAAATCAATCAAACTATGAGTCAAATCAAACAAGGGCGGCTCAAAATATTAATGATCTCGGTGGAGCGATTAAAAAACGAAAGCTTTCGGAATTTTATTAAAACTATTCCCATTTCTTTAATGGTGATTGATGAAGCCCATTGTATTTCTGAATGGGGACATAACTTCAGACCCGATTATTTAAAACTCCCAAATTATCAACAGGAATTTTCGATTAAACAAGTGTTGTTATTAACCGCCACTGCCACCGAGCAAGTGGTCGCTGATATGGCGAAGAAATTTTCGATCGAGAATACAGCCATTGTACGCACTGGATTTTATCGTGCCAACTTGAACTTGATAATAAAACCCACCAACGAATCACAAAAAAATGCTGAGCTATTATATTTTTTAACTGACAAGACTCAGCAAAGTAGCATTGTTTATGTCACCTTGCAAAAAACCGCAGAACGAGTTGCTGAATTTCTTAAGCAGCAAGGGGTTAATGCAAAAGCTTATCATGCTGGCCTGAACAATGATGTTCGCCAAGAGATACAGCAGGCTTTTATGGCTAAAACGGGAACAACTGATAGCTCGACACCAATCAATTGCATTGTTGCGACGATTGCCTTTGGAATGGGCATTGATAAGAGCGATATCAGAAATGTCGTTCATTATGATTTACCTAAATCTATCGAAAATTATAGTCAGGAAATTGGCCGGGCCGGTCGAGATGGACAACCATCCGATTGTCTGATATTGGCAAACCGGGACAATATTAATGTATTGGAAAATTTTGTTTATGGCGATACACCAGAGTTGGCGGATATTCATCATGTGCTGGCAGAAATAAAAAATGCTGCCGATCACGCTTCTTATCGTTGGGAATTTACTTTAAACAGCTTGTCGAGTTTAAGTCATATCCGGCAACTGCCATTAAAAACCTTACTGGTTTATTTGGAGCTGGCCAAAATTATCAAACCTCAATACAGTTATTTTGCCGAATACAAATTTAAGTGTTTGATTGAGCAACAAGACTTAATCAAACAGTTTGAAGGTGAGCGAAAACAGTTTGTACAAACTGTTTTTGACTACAGTCAAAAGGCGAAAATCTGGTTTACCCTGAATATGACCGAGCTACAGGCAAATTATCAAACGGATCGACAAAGAGTGATTACTGCACTGGATTATTTTCATGAAAAAGAATGGATTTTTCTGGAAACCAAGCAAATGACCGAAATGTTTCAAGTTACCACATCAGAGCGATTTAAAGGCGAGCAAACCATCAATAATTTAGCAAATGACTTGTTCAACCAATTTAAACAAAAAGAACAGGCGGAAATCGCCCGAATCCAACACTTGCTAAGTTTTTTTGAAAGCCAGCAATGCATCACTCAAAAGCTTTGTCAGCATTTTGGCGATCAGCAACTAACCAGCGACTGCGGACATTGCTCGGTGTGTTTATCGGGACCGATAAAGCTTCCAACCAGCCATCAATTAACGCCTTTATCTGATTTTGCTCCCGCGAAAGAGAGTCAAAGTATTCTAGCGATCGCGCGTGATAAACAGCTGGTTTTAAGTCATGAAATGCTGGCAAAATTTTTCTGCGGGATCACTAATCCGTTACTGGGT
>JAUUYO010000075.1 GCA_030590405.1 Kangiellaceae bacterium | reverse complement strand
TTTATAAAATTTAATCAAACCACAAAAATTAATGTGGTCAGTAAAAGCGGCGGCTGGCATACCCAGCTCTGCAATCCGGTCTAAGGTAGGATTAACCCGACAGATCCCATCGACCATAGAATATTCAGAATGAATTTTTAAGTGAACAAAGTTCTGTTGATGAATATCAGTACCAACGCTCATCAGTTCTTCAGTTGACCCTTGCTCCGCATTTAAATTCACTTCGTTCATCTACTTTTTTTACCTGATTTTTTAACTTAATTTTTTAAACTAACTCTCTAGAAGTTTTTTGACTGGTGCAAAACTTCTACGGTGTATGGGGGTAACTCCTAGCTCTTGTAATGCCTGCATATGTAATTTGGTTGGGTAACCTTTATGCTGAGCCAATCCATAGCCGGGATAAGTTTTATCTAGTTCGACCATTTCATGATCTCTGGCCACTTTGGCGATGATTGAGGCAGCGCCAATGGACTGAACTTTGAGGTCACCTTTGATGATCGCCTCACTGGTACAATCTAACTCTGGACAGCGATTGCCATCAATTAAACAATGTTGCGGCTTAATGGAAAGCGATTCAACCGCCCGCTTCATTGCCAACATACTGGCGTGCAGAATATTTAACTCATCAATTTCTGCTATTTCTGCACGCCCAAAAGCCCAACTAAGCGCTTTTTGCTTTATTTCTTCAGATAAAAACTCTCGCTTTTTTTCAGTAAGTTTTTTGGAATCCGTTAATCCCTGGATCGGGTTATCGGGATCAAGAATAACTGCAGCGGCAATAACGGCACCAGCTAAAGGCCCTCGCCCAACTTCATCGACCCCCGCAATTAGATCATACATGATTTGACTCCGGTTCTAATGGGTCTGACTCCAATAGGTCTGACTTCAATAGGTCTGACTTCAATAGGTCTGACTCCAAAAAATCTGACTCCAATAAATTTCTGATGGCTTTTGCCGCTTTAGCGCTGCCGCCAAGGCGTAAATTCTGATGTAATTGATTAAACTCGCTCGTTATTTTATTGAGCGATTGACTTTCAATCAGCCCACTCAATTCGGCTGTCAAGGCCTCTACGGTGCAATCATCCTGAATAAACTCACTTACCAACTTCTTTTTTGCTAATAAGTTGGGCAATGAAAAACTTTTTATCTTTAATAACTTGCTGTACACCCAATAACTAAAAGCTGAGACTTTATAAGCCACCACCATTGGCCTTTTAAACAGCATTGCTTCCAGAGTTGCTGTACCTGAAGCGAGCAAAATGTAGTCTGACGCTTGCATTATTTCCCGTGATTGACCATCAAATAAGCGGATATCGATATCGGTTTGATGTTGTTGTAAATACTCTTCAATTTGCGTTCGTCTTTTTGAATTAGCGCAAGGAATAACAAAACATAACTGCGGATATTTTCGTGCTAAATTTTCGGCCGTTTGAATAAAAGGTTCAAGTAGAAACTTGGTTTCTGATCCTCGGCTCCCGGGAAGGATCGCCAGAATTTTTTTACCTTGCGGCAAATCCAGTTGTTGCCTGATACTGTTGGTGTCCGTTTGCAATGGGATCTCTTCGGCAAGCGGGTGACCAATACAAACAGCAGGCAAATGATGAGTTTTGTATATTTCCAATTCAAAAGGAAACAGACAAATCATCAGAGAAACACTTTTAACAATTTTGAATATTCGGTTTTCACGCCAGGCCCATACTGAAGGGCTGACATAATGTACCGTGGTAATTCCTTTGTTCTTGAGTTTAAACTCAAGATCGGTGTTAAAAACCGGCGCGTCAATACCAATAAAACAATCCGCTTTGTGCTCCAGGATCGTTTTAGCCAAACGGCGACGCATTTTAACTAGCTCCGGTAAACGGACCAAAATAGGTGCGATCCCCATCACCGAAAGCCGCTCCATCGGATAAAAACTTTTTAACCCCGCCGCCAACATTAAAGGACCACCAATGCCGGAAAATTCAGCTTTCGGATAATGAATTTTTAGCGCTTCGATCAGCCGAGCGCCGAGGATATCGCCCGATGATTCTCCCGCGACCAGATAAAAAAGTTTTTTTTCTGTAATAACTGGGAGATTATCGTTGTTGATTTGGTTCACTGGGTTTGGTTCACTGGGTTTGGTTCACTGGATTTAGTTAACTGAGTTTGGTTCACTGAGTTTTCTTACATTTAGATTTCTGATATTTAAATGACAGAGAACTGGTTAATTGCGGCGCATCATGGCACAAAGTATTAACGTGCAATGCCTCTTTCTGATGCTTGAATAAAATCAGCCATCATTTTAAGCGCGCTAGAATCTTCCGATAAGCCTAATACCGCTTCAACCGCCTCTTCAATCCGCAAGCCTTGACGAAAAATCAGCCGGTAGGCTTTTCTTAACAAGGAAATATCTTGCGCAGAAAAACCGCGACGTTTAATGCCTTCAACATTTATTGAACGTGGCGCGCCTTCCGCAAACAGTACAAATGGTGGAATGTCTTGTGTGATGTGGCTTCTGATACCAAGAAACGCATGTGTTCCAATATGGCAAAACTGATGAACCCCTGAAAATCCACCTAAGATCGCCCAGTCATCAATCACCACATGACCGGCAATGTTTGAACTATTGGCGATGATAATATGATCGCCAAGCAAACAATCGTGGGCAATATGAGTATAAGCCATCAACAGGTTATCGTTACCAATTTGGGTAAGCTGATGATCTTGAGTCGTTCCACGGTGAATGGTGCAAGACTCTCGAATAATGTTATTATCGCCAATCACCGTTCTGGTAGGCTCGCCGCGATATTTGGTGTCCTGATTGGCTTCACCAATGGAAGAAAACTGATAAAAATGATTGTTTTTACCTATCGTAGTATGGCCATTGATCACCACATGTGGCCCGACAACGGTCTCTTCACCGATTTCAACGTGCTCATCGATAAATGAAAAAGGGCCGACTTCTGCACTTTCTGCGATTTTCGCTTTCGGGTGAACAACCGCTGATGGATGGATCATTAGACAATATCCTGTTTTGAACACATAAGCTCAGCAGCGCAAACGACTTTATCATCAACCAGAGCTTGTGCTTCAAATTTCCACATCAGGCGTTTGCGTTTTAAAAGTCGCACTTTTAAAGCCACCTGATCACCTGGCTCGACAGGCTTTTTAAAGCGCGCTTTATCGATACCGACAAAATAATACAGCGAATTTGCATTGGGCATTTCGTTCAAAGTTTTAAAGGCCAGTATGCCGGTCGCCTGAGCAAGCGCCTCCAAAATTAACACCCCAGGCATCACTGGACGATGCGGGAAATGCCCGGCAAAACAAGGTTCGTTAATGGTGATATTTTTGATCGCGTGCAGGTATTCGCCTTCCTGGTAATCCGTCACTTTGTCCACTAACAAAAAAGGATAACGATGAGGTAAATGTTTCATTACTTCATGAATATCTAAACTACTTAATTGCCTGGTTTCATCGTTCATTAACTTCAATCACCTTGTAAATCTTTTATTTTTTTCTCTAATAAACGCAGTTTTTTTGCCATATCGTCTAGTTGCTTAAATCGTGCAACATTTTTCCGCCAAATCTTGTTCTCTTGCGCGCCAGTACCCGAAGAAAAAACTCCGGCAGTTTCATTTGACTTATTAACTAATGTTCCTGCGGTAAGATGAGTGCCTTCAGCGATATTGAGATGACCAATAATAGAAGACCGTCCACTAAAAGTACATGACTTACCGATTTTGGCACTACCAGCAATTCCAGTAAAAGCTGCCATAGCGGTGTTTTCACCGACTTCTACATTATGAGCAATGTGGCAAAGGTTATCGATTTTAACCCCCTTTTCGATAATAGTATCGTTTAAGGCTCCTCGATCAATGCAAGCGTTTGCGCCAATCTCAACCTTGTCCTGGATAATCACTCCGCCAGTTTGGGGGATCTTGACCCAGCTACCGCCATCATTGGCGTATCCAAAACCATCGCAACCAATTACTGCGCCGGAATGTAAAATACAAGATGCGCCGATTGTCACCCGATGATAAATCGAAACATTGGCGTAAACGATGGTATTGTCTCCAACAACCACCCCTTCCCCGAGGTAAGTATTAGCGCCAATAGTGACATTCTTGCCAATCCGGCAATTCTTATCAAGCACCGCCCCAGCGGCAATTTTTACCTTGTCTTGCAAAGTTACTGAAGGGTGAATATTGGCAGCAGGCGATATTTCGCTCGCAGGTAAGGGAGTAATGTCCAGCGCCTGTGCAACTAAAGCAAAGGCCAGATAAGGGTCTTTACATAATATACAAGTCGTGGCTGGCTGTTTTGCATACTCCATAGATAGCAAAACACAACCCGCTTGAGTTGTGTTTAACTGTTGTTCCAATTTTAGATTACTCAAAAATGAGATATCTTGATCGGTTGCTTGATCAAGCGATGACACCCGACTAATCGGAATGTCGGCATCACCGACGACCTGACCACCAACGATATCCGCAATTTCGGCAACCGTTAATGTTTTTTTCTGCAATTTTTAACCTGCTGGGTTACTTAAAACAGTGATGACCTGATTTGAGATATCAGTCGCTTCTTTTCGAAAGGCTACCGATTCAATCCGAAGTACCAGGTCAAAATTCTCATCTGCCGCTATTTTAGAAACAATTTGTTGGATCTTCACTCTAACTTTGGTCAATTCAGCTTGTTTAGCGCGCTGAAAGTCTTCTTGAAGGTTTTTATTTTTCGATTGAAGAGCCGTGCTTATTTCGGTCAACTCTCTATTTAATTGAATTCCCTGCGCCTCGGTCATGGTCACAGCATCACGTTTACCTTGCTCTTGTTTTGCTAATCCTTTTTCTTTTAAGGATTTAATTTCATCGAGACGATCGGCAAATTGTTTCTGCAATTTTGCTTCAATTAATTCCAACTGAGGAGCTTTACTCAATACCAATCTTTCATCAAAAATACCAATTTTCATATCTGCAGCAAATGCGCTTGATATAGACGCCAGTATAAGTGCTGCCGTAAAAATAACTCTTTTAAACATTGTGTTACCCTTTATTAACTTTAGTTGATGCCGCTATTTACTGAAATAGTGGCTTATTTAATTAAATCTGAAAAATCAATTAAAACGTTTGTCCGACATTAAATGAGAAATTTTCTCTTCTATCGTCTTGTTCGCTCTTATATATCTTAGAAAGACTAATTACCAGAGGCCCCATTGGAGAGAGCCATTGTAACGAGATTCCTGCCGAGGCGCGATAAGTATCTGCTTTGGAAAAATCAGGAATTAACGCGGCTTGCAGGGCGGTATAACCTTGGTAACTGAATTTAGTATCCCATAAATTTCCCACATCGACAAAAAAACTGCTTCTTAGTGAGTTATTGGCTTCAACAAAGGGGATCGGAAAGATTAATTCCGCACTGGCAAGTGCTCTGGCGTTACCGCCGATCGACCGACTGCCCAGTTGGATAACATCGAACTCAGCCGGTAGTAGCCCATTGATTTGTAGGTCAAAGTCATCAATAGCCGTGTTATCCGAAATGGCTTGTGGTGTACGAAATATCTCCCTGGGTCCAACCGTATTTCGCTCAAATCCACGTACAGTCTGAGCGCCAGAGGCGAAAAAGTTTTCGAAATAGGGAAGCCTTCGAGTCTTACCATAGCCGCTACCATAAGATAACTTAAGACGACTCAAAAATGACCACCGGGGCGCAATCGGTATATAATGATCAATCGAATAATCGAGCTTATAAAATTCTAAATCGCTGCCCGGCATCGCGCCACTCACTGAAAAAATCTGCTTGGTACCTCTGTCTGGAAATATCCCTCGGTTAAGACTGTTTCTTATAATCGATGCGGATAACTTCACTAAATCGTAAGAAAAATCAGTATCAGTACGAACATCGAGATCATTACTATCAAAAAAATCGGTAATTTGTTGTGATACTCGGCCATTTGCGCTCAAATCATTGGTTTGATATCCAACACCAAAATTTAATCGCGTCATTTCATTGATCGGATAACCCATATTAAAATCGATAGCGGCAGTATCCAAAAGCGTTGCAGTATCGTTAAATTGACCAAAATCCTGAGTACGATAACTTAAGCCCGCGCCTAAACTAATCGCATCAATGGTAAAATAAGGGTCAAAATAGTTCAGCGAATAGCTGGTTGAAAAACTGTTTTTATTGATCGCAAAACCAACGGTTTTACCGGAACCTAAAAAGTTATTATGGCTGACATTGGCATTAACCGACAGCCCAAAGGTCGAACCATAACCAAGTCCGCCAGAAATCGTCCCTGCGGATCGTTCTTTCACTTGATAGTTGATATCAACCCGGTCTTCTTTATCTTCAATTTTAGGAGTTTCAACTTCAACTTCTTCGATATAAGTTAACCTTTGCAATAAAATTTTGGTTCTTTCTACTTGCGCGGTGGACAGTGCCCCACCTTCCATGATTCGCGCTTCGCGGCGTAACACTCGATCGTTAGTAGTCTCGTTACCGGTAAAGTTAATTCGATTAATATAAACTTTTTTACCGGGATCGATAAAAATATTCATGTCGACCTTGTTGGTGCCGGGTTTTACATTAGGGACAGAGGTAACCTTGGCGAAGGCATAACCAAAATAGCCGAGATTTTGTTTAATTTGCTCCTCAGCAAATGAAATGGCCGCTGCTGAATAGGTTTCTCCCTGAGTTAAAGGCATCAACTGTTTGAGACGCTCTTCGGTCAGGATTAGGTCACCACTAAAGGCTATCTTAGCTACTTCAAATTTTTCACCTTCTGTGACATTGATAGTAATAAACATCCCCTTGCGGTCTGGAGAAATAGCCACTTGAGTAGACACCACATTAAATTTCAGATAACCACGGTCCAGGTAGTAAGAACGCAATGTTTCCAAATCGCCGGAAAGTTTTTCCCGTGCATATTGATCATCGCTGGTAAAAACAGATAACCAGCCGCCAGTAGATAATTCAAATTGATCAAGCAATACATCATCATCAAACAGCCGATTACCGACCAGGTTAATCGACTGGATCCGAGCTGGCTCACCTTCATTGACATCAAATTGAATCAATACCCGGTTTCTGGAACGGCGGATCACTTTGTTGGTGATTTTGACCGAATATTTACCGTGAGAAAAATACTGCTCTTGCATACCATCAACAATATTCTTAATCGCCGATGGATTGTAAACTTCACCTTTAGCAAAACCGGAGTGTTTCATCACTTCCAGGATTTGCTCGGTCTTGATATCGCTATTACCATCAATGGTAATATCTGAGATGGTTGGCCGCTCAATCACATCAATAAGAAGGATATTTCCGTCTCTAAAAACTCGAATATCGTCAAAATTTTCAGCTGAAAAAAGTGTTCGAATGATCGTTGGCACCCGGCTTGGCTCCAACTTTTCTCCCACTTGCAAAGGTAACATGTTAAAAAAGGTACCGAGTTCCATTCGCTGTAACCCATCAACTTTGATTTCTTCGACGATAAAAGCTTTTTCATTCAAGCTTTCGCTTTGTTTGGCTGATACGAGTGGTGAAATCGTTCCAAAGGCAGCGAGTCCAGCAATCAAAATTGCTAATTTGCTTGCTCGTTGTTGAAACCTGACAATAGTCACTTGCAAAAATTTACCCATAAATATTTTACTTCTTAATAATTGCTTTTATGTACAAAAAAGCGCTTTTAACTTAAATGAATCAAAAGCGCGATATATCATTAAATATGGCAATCGCCATCAAGGCGAAAACCAGCATCATACCAACTTGTAGGCCAAATTCCTGCACTTTTTGTGATAAAGGCTTACCTTTAATCGCTTCGATGACAAAATACAGTAAATGACCACCATCCAACATTGGAATCGGCAATAAGTTAATAAAGCCCAAATTCACACTAATCATCGCCAAAAAACTAATGAAATAGACTAAACCAATACTGGCACTTGATCCGGCTCCCTCTGCGATTGATATTGGTCCACTTAAGCTCTTAGTTGATATTTCACCGCTAATCAGCTTGATAAATAGCTTGGTACTCAAAGAAACCATATTAATCGTTTCATCAATGGCTAAGCCAAAAGCCTCAAAAAGACCAGCCTGTCGGGTAATCATATACTGAGGGCTGCCTATGCCAATAAACCCTGAATTGGGTTCATTTTCATCAGCAGAACCTATGACCACAGAAAGAGGTATCAGTTCACCATTCCTTTCAACTTCAATTGAAACTTGTTTATTGGGCAGTAACTCAATAATTAGCTTCATCGCCTGCCATCGCTCAACTGGTTTCCCGTTAACCGATTGAATCTTATCGCCCACCTCAATTCCAGCTTTATCTGCTGGACCATCGGAGGTTATTGTTCCGACAAAAATACCTTCGCTTTCTAACGGGTGAAAAATCCCCAACGAATGAAGAATTTCCGGCTTTTCATCATCGACCTGCCATTTAGAAATATCCAAAACAATTGTTTGCTCAGCAGAACGCCCTTCTCTTTGCACCGTGAGAATAATCTGACTTTTTTCACCCAGTCTTTTAGCTATATTTTTGGTCAAGTCGTGCATCACGACAACGGCCTCACCATCAACACGTACAATTTTGTCGCCTTTTATAAGTCCAGCTTGCTGTGCAATTGAAGCTTCTGGAATCGTCCCTACCTCGGTTGTAATTCCATTAATCCCCAGAACAAACATGAACCAATATAAAAATATTGCCAATATAAAATTAGCAACCGGACCAGCCAATACGATGGCCATTCTGACCCATACCGATTTTTGATTAAAAGCGTAGGGTTTATCCTCTTGAGAAATTTCCTGATCCGTTTCTCGCTCATCGAGCATTTTTACATAACCGCCCAACGGAATGGCTGCCAACACATAACGTACCCCATCTTTACCGATTTTTTGTAAAAGTGGTCTACCAAAACCAACTGAAAAAGTCAGTACTTTCACACCTAGCTTTCTCGCCACCCAAAAATGACCATACTCGTGAATGCTGACTAATATTCCGAGAGCAACAATAAACGAGGCTAGATTCCACAATGCATCCATAATTTAATTTAGCTCCTGAATCACGACAAGAGCTAGCGCTCTGGCGTCTTTATCTGACTGGACAATTTGCTCAAGACTGGCGAGTTCTTCAAAGTTAGAGCGCGACAAAGTTTGCTGAATAACCAATCCAATCTGAGTAAATTTTATTTTTTCATTTAAGAAGGCATCGACCGCAATTTCATTGGCGGCATTTAAAATACAAGGAGCGCTTTTGCCAATTTTTATCGCCTCAACCGCTAAAGCTAAACACGGAAAACGCTCAAAATCCGGTGGCTGAAACTCAAGTCCGGCAAGCTGATAAAAGTCCAGAGGCTTCACTCCAGCTTCGATCCGATCCGGCCAGGCTAAACAATGAGCAATGGGAGTCTTCATATCAGGATTACCCATTTGCGCAATCACCGAACCGTCCAGATAAGCCACCATCGAATGAATAATGCTTTGTGGATGCACCACAATTTTTATTTGCTCAATGCTCACATCAAATAAATAACACGCTTCGATTAACTCCAAACCTTTATTCATCATGGTGGCAGAATCTATCGAAATTTTTCTGCCCATTTCCCAATTAGGATGTGCGCAGGCCTGATCCGGCGTTTTATCGCTTAATTCTTCAAGTGGTAGCTTTAAAAAAGGCCCGCCGGATCCAGTTAGTAATATTTGTTTAACACCGGCAAGGTTAGGTTGTGCTTTATTGCCAGCCTGAGGTAATGATTGAAAAATTGCATTATGTTCGCTATCAATCGGCAACAAAATGGCACCACTTTTTTTGACTTCCTGAATAAATAAGTCACCAGACATTACTAAAGCTTCTTTGTTGGCTAACAAAACTTTATGCGCCTGTTTGACTGCCGCTAAAGTAGGCAAGAGTCCGGCAGCTCCAACGATAGCAGCCACCACAATGTCTATAGCAGAATGCTCAGCAGCTTGATTAACAGCGTCGACACCACCGCGAACTTCTATGTTAAGCCCACTCTTATCGATCAATTGCTTGAGTTTTGCTGCTGATACCTCACAAGCCATAATGGCTAACTGAGGCTGATAAGTTTGACATTGCTGATAAAGCTTTTGATAGTTATTGTTAGCCGTCAATACTGTCACCGAATAGCGATCGACATTTTTAGAAATGACTTCCAGACAACTACAACCGATAGAACCGGTTGAACCTAATATGCAGACCGACTCAACCATTGAACCACTCGAAATAGCTAAAACTTAAATAAAATAAAGGTGCCACAGTGATAGTACTATCTAGTCGATCGAGCAGGCCACCATGGCCAGGCAATAAATTACCAGAATCTTTGATATCAGCGACTCGCTTTAGCGCACTTTCAAACAGATCACCAAAAACTGCAATAATGGCTAGTGATAAAATTACCAATAAATAAACTGCCATATTATTCACCTGAAGATCAAGCACGGAAATACCGGCCCAACCAATCGCAACACTCAAAGATATACCGCCAATCACCCCTTCCCAGGTTTTGTTAGGGCTAACTTTAGTCAATTTATGTTTACCGAATAATTTGCCCGTCACAAAAGCGCCGGTATCCGCCGCCCAGATGAGTAACAGCATAAACAACAATAACTTACCACCATAAGCAAAATCACCAACACCATACATCGGGTATCCAGTTTGCCTGATAGAAATGAAAGACACAAAAAAGGCTGGCAATAATATCAGACCAAACAAGCTCTTGATCATCTTGCCCTGCCACCAATTTTTATTGCTGGAAAAGGATAGAACAATCACAACGCTTAAAAAAATAAAAAATAGTGCCACAAAAAGAATCAGCAGCGGTAAATCCATCTGTACATAATGCGGCCAACTAAGCGAAGGCCAGACCACCAGTGCCTCACTAAAATACCAGATAGAAAGGTTCACAAAGCTAATCAATAAAGCAAATAAGGACCAATGGATGTTTTTTTTAAACTCCGATAATTTAGCCCACTCTAACGCCATTAAATAGACAACGATTAAAATAAGACCTGCAAAAAAATCGAGCCGCACCGAAAAGAGCAACAAAAACACCGCTGGTAATAAGACCAATGCAGTGATAATTCTTTGTTTCAACATTGTTGTTATTTACTCCGTTTCATGACTGATTTGTTCGCCAGTTTTACCATATCGTCTCTGACGATCGCCGTATTCTTCAAGCGCTTTATCAAGTTCTGTCGAGTCAAAATCGGGCCATAATTTATCACTAAAATACAACTCGGCGTATGCCGCTTGCCAAATCAGAAAATTACTGATCCTTTTTTCTCCACCGGTTCTAATCATCAAGTCAAGTGTTGGTAACTCTTTGGTGGTTAATTCGGCCTCTAGCACTTCTTCACTCAGCAATTCATCAGGTGCCAAATTTAAACTCGCCTGATTGGCCGCGTTGACAATGTCCCAACGACCACCATAATTAGCCGCGATGTTTAATTGCAGGCCATCATTGTTGATAGTCTGGGTTTGCGCATCAGTAATGCTTTTTTGCAATTTACTACTAAAACCAGCAATATTACCGATAAACTTTAACTGAACATTATTTTTATTCAGCATCCTCACTTCACGCTTTAACGCAAGAATAAAAAGCTCCATCAGGTAACTGACTTCCTCTTCTGGCCGCGCCCAGTTTTCGCTGCTAAAAGCAAACAAGGTCAAGGATTGAATGTGTTTTTCAGCACAAGCTTCAACAATCTCTCGGGTTTTTTCTACCCCGGCTTTGTGGCCGAAAGTTCTTTTTTTATTTCTCTGTTGTGCCCATCGTCCGTTACCATCCATGATAATCGCAACATGTTTGGGTGTCTTTTTGTCTGTCATTATTTAAACACCCTGAACATTTCGAAATACCTATAAAACCGTTGGTTATAATTTTTTAATAAAAGGTTAAACAACTACGCCGTGTCATCTCATATAGACAACACGGCGCAAAAAATAAAATAAAACTCTTTTGGAAATCTAAATTTCCATCAATTCTTTTTCTTTTACTGCACTCATTTCATCGATTTTTTTTACATGCAAGTCGGTGATTTTTTGAATTTCATCTTCCGCTTTGTGAAGTTCATCTTCACTAATTTCTTTCTCACTTTCCAGCTCTTTCAGAGTGGAGTTAGAATCTCTGCGAATGTTTCTGACCGCGACTTTGGCAGACTCAGCTTCGCTACGCACAATTTTAGTCATATCCTTTCTGCGTTCTTCGGTCAAAGCCGGTAATGGCAGACGAATAACATTTCCTGCGGTATTGGGGGTAATACCTAAATCAGACTCCATCAAGGCTTTTTCAACAGGTTGTACCATGGATGCTTCAAACGGTTGCACAACCAGAGTTCTTGAATCCTGAACTGAAACGGTTGCTGCCTGAGTCAAGGGCGTATTGACACCATAATAAGACACCGTTAAATGGGACAACAAACTGGGATGAGCTCGACCTGTGCGAATTTTTTGCAAACTAATTCTGAAGGACTCAATACTTTTGTCCATTCTTGTTTGTGCATCATCTTTTATTTCATTTATCACGAATAAAACTCCGTATTAATAGTCTTTATTTAACTATTCAGCTAGCGGCTCAATGAGTGGTAATGGTTATTTACAATGAATCAATGTTCCTTCCGTTTCATTGACAACGGCATCAATTAAAGCGCCGGGTTTGTTTAAATTAAACACTCTAATGGATTTATTATGATCACGAGCTAAACAAAAAGCGGTTAAATCCATGACACCTAACTCTTTCGATAATGCTTCATCATAGGTTAACGCATCATATTTAACTGCGTCAGGATATTTATTTGGATCCGCAGAAAAAACACCGTCGACTTTAGTGGCTTTTAATATAACGTCGGCATCTATTTCAATACCTCGTAAGCAAGCCGCAGTATCAGTGGTAAAGAACGGGTTACCGGTTCCAGCGGTAAAAATAACAACTTGTGAGTCTTGCATAAAACGGATCGCAAACCGACGATCATAATCTTCACAAACACCGGTTAACGAAATTGCTGACATGACGCGCGTTCCAACTTTTATTCTTTCCAGAGCATCTTGCATGGCTAAAGAGTTCATTACTGTTGCCAGCATACCCATATGGTCACCAGCTACGCGATTCATCCCGGCACTCGCCAGTTTTTCACCCCGGAAAAGGTTGCCACCACCGATCACTAGCCCTACCTGGATGCCT